>JAYVYS010000443.1:0-6460 GCA_043784005.1 Isosphaeraceae bacterium | reverse complement strand
TCCAGGAGGTCGGTGCCGCCATCCACCGCACTTATTTCGACGTTCAGATCGAGACCTGGTTCGACCAGGCCAGAAGTGCGCGGCATGTGGAAAAAGTCGGAGCCGAGTGAGCATTCTTGAAGAAATGCTTCCTCGAGCGATGTGAACGAAACGGGAAAATGGGTTCCTTCGGCGCGACGGACATCGCGTCTTTCGGGGCTTTGTTCCATCTCTGACGCGGCGAGCGCGAATGGGTTCGTTTGGCGCAAGCCCGATCATCATGGATTCGGCTTTGTTTCGAGAAGCGCCCCGAACTTCGAAACCGGCGGCGGTTCCATTGAGGCTCGTCTTCAAATCGGCTTCGTTCGGGGAAGCTCCTAGAGGGGCGTTTGCTCCCCTGCCTATCCATTAAAACTTCCCAATGCCCCAGAAATGGCTTCGTTTGGAAGCCTTGAAAGCAAATCCCGTTCGCACAGAATACCAATGCAGTCGTCCCGGAAACGGATCGGCTTCGTTTCGGGAACGCAATTTTCAGAGCGAGGCGAATGTCGCCCGTGTCGATGGGGTTCGACTTGCGGCGGAATTCGAGTTGTCAAAGAACGTCGCATGCCCGTCCAGTGCATGATGGAAAGTCATTCGCGAGACTCTCCGTGTCGGCCATGAACGAGTCGCGTTTCGTTCACAACGGGCCGCGACCTGGCGAGAGCCGACAAAGACCGGTGAACGCGCGAGGCTCCTCCTTCGATAGTATCGTGAAACCTGCACGGAGCGATTCGGAGATCAGATCGGAATCCTGAGAGTGGCCTTGCCCGGTCCCGGGGAAGACTTCAAGGGCTCATGATGGATTGCCGGGTGGTGGCCGAAGGACAACCCGCGGTACCCCCATCGGGCCTCTTGATCTTGATGCGAAGTTTCAACTCACCACCCTGGAATCCATCATATGCCTTCGCGATTAGTGTACAAAGGCGTAGAAATCGGATGCCGATTCCGGTAAAGTCTGCGTCTGAAAGAACGTTGCGGCGATGACACCCCGGCAGAGTCCGGGGCAGACTGCTATGTGATCTTTGTCGAGGCGTTCTTCTCACCGGGACCACGCTCGGAGTCGGGATCGTCCTTGGCATCTTTGGTGTTGGAAATCCTTAATGTATCAGCCAATGCTCCCGATTCGCTTTGAAAGGCCCCTGATTGTCGCGGAAACCAAGGGAGTGGTTTTCACAAAACCTTGGGTCGTTGAGTTGCTGCTGGATCTGGCCGGGTATTTCGCAGAGGCGAACCTCGTCGATGTCTTGGCCATCGAACCTGCGGCCGGCGAAGGGGCGTTCCTTGTCCCGATGGCCTTGCGCCTTGTTGCCTCGTGCCTGCGGCAAAATCGGCCGGTTTCCGATTGCGAATCATCCCTGATCGCTTACGAACTCGACGACGCCAGTGCCGAGAGCGCCCGCCAGGCGGTTACGGAAGCTCTCATAGCGACGGGCATCAATAGGCCAGCGGCAGAAAGGCTCGCTGATGGTTGGGTACGCTCGGGCGACTACCTATTTGAAGCCTCTCACTTGCCGCGTGCGGATTATGTGATCGGTAATCCGCCGTACATTCGGCTCGAAGACATCCCCCCCGAAACCGCCGGCCTCTACCGCGACGCATACCCGACGATGCGAGGGCGAGCGGATGTCTACATCGCCTTTTTCGAGGCCGCGTTGCGGCAACTCAAAGAAGATGGTGTGTGTGCTTATATCTGCGCCGATCGCTGGATGTTGAATCAATACGGCGGAGAGCTGCGTCGCCTTGTAACCGAAGGTTTCAGCGTTGAAACCGTCGTCGAGATGCACAACGCCAATGCCTTTGATGATGACGTGAGTGCCTACCCTGCCATTACCGTGATCCGTCGAGGGCGACAGATGCGGGCCGTGGTGGCAAGTGCGGGACCCGCCGTCGCATCGGCAAGCGGAAGGTTTCTGGCGTCTTCCTTGCGATCGCCGGTCGCCGGGCAGATCAGCTCGATGCCTGCTGGCCTGACCTCGGCGGTCGTCGAAAGTTGGTTCACCGGCTCCGATCCGTGGCCGTGCGGCTCGCCGACCCGCTTGGCCTTGCTCCGGCGTCTGGAAGAACGGTTTGGGCCGCTCGAATCGGACGAGACGGAAACCAGGGTCGGAATCGGCGTGGCTACTGGTCTGGATAAGGTTTTCATCACCAAGGATGCCAGACTGGTCGAGGAATCCCGACTGTTGCCCCTCGCGATGGCTCAGGACACGGTGACAGGCCATTTCAAATGGTCCGGCCATTATCTCGTCAATCCCTGGGAAGCTGAAGGGCTGACGAATCTGAAACGCTTTCCACGTCTGCGCGCCTATCTGGAAACGCATCAGGACGACATCAAGAAACGGAATACCGCCCAGCGAAACCCACATGGCTGGTATCGCACGATCGACCGGGTAAACATCGACCTCACTACGCAGCGAAAATTGTACATTCCCGATATTAAAGACTACTTCAATCCGGTCCTCGACAAAGGCGAAACCTATCCGCACCACAATCTTTATTTCATTCGATCGGATCAATGGGATTTGGAAGTGCTCGGAGGTCTTTTGTTATCGGGGATTGCGCAATTGTTCATTGAGGCATACGGCGTTCGGATGCGGGGAGGCTATTTCCGGTTTCAGGCTCAATACCTTCGGCGAATCCGCGTGCCGAGTCCTGAATCATTATCCGAGTTTCAGGCGGAGCAACTGACTAGAGCGTTCCGGCAGCGGGATCACGGGCTCGCGACGACCGTTGCGCTGGAAGTTTATCAAGTCAACGCATCGGAGTTGGAAAGTGCCCATCGACATTGATGCTCGCTACCGCGATGCCGTTCAGTACATTTGGACGGGAATGCTCAAGCAGCGGGAGAAGCAGGCGGAAGCCGGAAGGCTCGACACAGGCAGCCGCGGCGATGTGACCGGTGGTGGACATATGGGGGCGCTCGAACTTCTGGTGAAAGAGTTACTGATTGAATTTGGTATCAATGAATCTGATATCTTTACCAAAAAGAAATTGGAACTGCCGGGCTATTATCGCTCGACGAAAAAATGGGATTTACTCGTCGTCTCCCGGAAACAACTGGTGATAGCTTTGGAATTTAAATCGATCGGCGGATCGTATGGCAACAATTTGAATAACCGCACCGAAGAAGCTTTGGGTAACGCCAGTGATATTTGGACAGCCTACCGGGAAGGGCGATTCGGGACCGGCCCGCGTCCTTTGCTCGGCTACCTGTTTCTGCTTCGCGATGAACCCAAGGTGATGAGACCTGTCACCAACAAAGAGCCGCATTTCAAAGTCGATCCCGCTTTTGTCGGAGCTTCATACGGTAAGCGGGCGGAACTTCTTTGCCGCAGGCTCGTGCTCGAGCGTCTGTACGACGCGGCCTGCCTGCTACTCAGTACCAACGAAGAAGCAACCAAGATCACTGAACCGGCCGATGATTTGGGTTTTCAGCGGTTTGTGGCGACGTTACGTGGGCATGTCGTTACGTTTCTGGGAAGTCAATAGAGACGGGGTGAGGATGAGGGCGTGAAGCAGAGTCGGAAACCGTTTTCGACTCTTGATTCGATGATTTTCATCAAAACTTGAAAACATCAAAAAACGGTTCCCGATCTCTTTTCGTGTCTCTCCCCGCCTGTCAGATCGTGAGATCCTGATCCATGCTTGTGTTTCCGACGTAGGTGATCTCGCAATGGCTGTGCCCGCACGCGGGCGCGGCGACCATGGGGAACGCGGTGCGGATGTGGAGGTTGGTCCCCTCCTTCATCAGCTTCATCGCGACGTAAACCACGTTGGAGGATTGAATCACAGGCTTGGCGATCGGGCCGATCCTGGGAACGACGGCCTGGATGTGTTTCATCTGGAAAAACTGGTTGGCGACATCGATCTCCGCGAACAGAAAGCGGACGGAGGAATTGTTGAGGTACATCAGGGCGTTTTGCCCCGCGGCGGTGTTCAAGGCCCAGGTCACGGCTTTGGCCTGACAGCCGTCGAAAGCGCCGACGGCCTTTTTCCGTTCGTCGAGGACGCGCTCGGCGAGGTCCGCCTCCGACGTGTGCTCCCGGCCCCGCCCCACGGCCACCAGTTCATGGAGACCCTCCGAGTGCCCCTGCCCGCGCTCAGCAGCGACACCCTGGCCCTCGCTTGCCTTGAGGATCGCGGCCACTTCCTTCTCGCTGTACGTTCTCACAAGTCCCACGAGTCTCTCTCTTTCTTTTGATGGGTCCGGGTCTGAAACAATAGGGACTTGGAAAGGAAGACAAAGGTGAATATCGTCTATTGACGTGCAAAGTCAACGGGTACGCCAAGAATGGCGATATTCGCAGGCCAGAAAGCGGTAAGAATCGGTGGCCGCCTTCCTTTTGGCCCCCCGCGAGCGTTTTCGAGGGCGTGGTGTTCTGGGAAAGGATCGGGTATGTTACAAACTCGGTCCGTTTCTCCTCGACGTGTCGCGGTCGCCTCTCCCACGGCCCGAACGTCTCGGCCCTCGGTCTTTGAGGGTCCGCGTTCGTTTTCTGACCCGACCCGTCTCGTTCCTCGCCCGGAGATCGACGCCGCGCATGGCAATTCGCGTCGCCCTGAATCACTCGACTAAATATACTTACGACCGCCTCGTCACCCTTTCTCCGCATGTCATCCGACTGCGCCCCGCGCCGCATTGCCGGACGCCGATTTTGAGCTACTCGCTACGTGTCACTCCCGACCCGCATTTCCTGAACTGGCAACAGGACCCGTACAGCAACTACCTCGCACGGGTCGTCTTTCCCAAGCCCGAAGCGACCGAGATGACCATTGAGGTCGACCTCATCGTCGACCTCACCGTGATCAACCCGTTCGACTTCTTCGTCGAGCCCTCCGCCGAAATCTACCCATTCGTTTATGAACCGGTGATTGCCAAGGAACTGGCTCCTTATCTTGAGACCGAGCCGCTGGGGCGGCATCTTGGGGAATTCGTCGAGAGCGTGCGGCGCTCGAAAATTCCGATCAATGACTTCCTCGTTTCGATCAATCAGCGCCTCCATGACATGATCCGCTACGTGATCCGGATGGAGACGGGGATTCAAACGTGCGAAGAGACGCTACAAAAAGCGAGCGGATCTTGTCGCGACTCGGCATGGGTGCTGGTGCAAGTGTTGCGAAGGCTCGGGCTGGCGGCGCGGTTTGTCTCGGGGTACTTGATCCAGCTCAAGCCCGACGTCGAAGCGCTCGACGGTCCTTCCGGGGCCGAGACCGATTTTACCGACCTCCACGCCTGGACCGAGGTCTTTTTGCCGGGCGCGGGCTGGATCGGGCTCGACCCGACCTCAGGCCTGCTGGTCAGCGAAGGGCATATCCCGCTCGCCTGCGCCGCGGACCCGTTGAGCGCTTCGCCGGTGATGGGTTCGTTCGGCTGGAAACGCGATCCCAAGCTCGGCGATGCCGACCATTGCGAGCCTGCGCTTGCGTTCCACATGAGCGTGGCGCGGATCTATGAAGACCCTCGCGTGACCAAGCCCTATACCGACGCGCAGTGGGGGGCGATCGCGGCGCTCGGACATGGGATCGACGAGCGTCTTCGCGCCGGAGATGTCCGCCTCACGATGGGGGGCGAACCCACCTTCGTCTCGATCGACGATATGGAAGGGGAAGAGTGGAATATTGGAGCCGTCGGCGAGACCAAACGAAAGCTCTCCGATGTGCTCTTGAAGCGGCTCCGCGAGCGGTTCGCACCGGGCGGGATGATCCACTTCGGACAAGGGAAATGGTATCCGGGAGAGTCGCTCCCGCGTTGGGCTTTCGGGTGCTTCTGGCGGAAAGACGGCGTACCGATCTGGGAGCGGCCCGACCTGATCGGTGATGAGACCCGCGATGACGGGTTCGGACCAAAGCATGCCGAGACGTTCCTTCGCTCGCTGGCGGAACGCCTGGGGGTGGACCCGGAATTCGCGATGCCCGGCTATGAAGACGCCTTTTACTTCCTTTGGCGAGAGAGTCGGCTTCCCGCGAACGTCGATGCGATCGAAAGCCGACTTGAAGACGCCGAGGAACGCGCCCGGCTGACGCAGGTGTTCGACCGGGGTCTGGGAGAGGTCATCGGCTATATTTTGCCGCTAGAGCCGCAGGCCGAGCCGCCGAAACGGGTCCGACGCCCGCGCTGGGTGAGCGCGCCGTGGGACCTGCGCCGCAAGCAGCTTTTTCTGCTGCCGGGTGAATCGCCGCTGGGTTTACGTTTGCCGCTCGATTCGCTGCCTTGGGTTCCTGAAGAGGAACGCGAGCCGTTTGTGGAACTCGATCCGTTTGCTCCCCGAGATCCACTACCGCCGCGCGCGGACCACTCAAGCCCCGCGCCTCAGCCATCTCTCTCCAGCACCGTCGACTCGGCCTTGAACCCGGACAACGCCGAGACCCTGCGCGAGGCTCCGATCGGCCACACCGTGGCGGGAACCGTCCGCACCGCGCTCTGTGTTCAGCCCCGCAATGG
>JAYVYS010000442.1:0-6059 GCA_043784005.1 Isosphaeraceae bacterium | reverse complement strand
GGTTCGGTGAACGTCAAGGCGAAGACGGGCGAGCACGTCGGTCCGATCGGTCGCGGGGAGGCGATTTCCTGCGAGGCGATCATTCTCCTGGTTTCGATCACTTGAAGTCGACGATCCTGACTCAAGTTTGATCGGGCACTCGTCGATTTCAGTGCGATGCTCGCACCTTTTCTCACCCCGACTTCGAAGACGACCTATGCCGCTCCGAGTTTATAACACGCTCAGCCAGTCCAAGGAATTGTTCCAGACGGTCCGCCCGAACAAGGTCGGGATGTACGTCTGCGGGCCGACGGTTTACTCCGAGAGTCACATCGGCCATATGGTCGGCCCGGTGATCTTTGATACGATCAAGCGCTATCTCAATTATCTCGGCTACGAGGTGACGTGGGTCGTCAACATCACCGACGTTGATGATAAGATGATCATCCAGGCTCACAAAGACGGAACCACGGTCAAGGATCTGGCTGAGAAAGTCACGAAAGACTATTTACATTGCTTGAAGTCGCTCAGGGTCGACGGAATCGACCACATGCCCAAAGCGACCGATCATATTGATGAGATTATAGCGATCACTCAAGGTTTGATCGAAAAAGGATTCGCATACGCGTCGTCGGGGGACGTCTATTTCGACGTGACCAAGGCCCCGACCTACGGCAAGCTCAGTCATCGCGATCCCGAACAGCTTGAGGCTGGGGCGAGGATCGAGCCTTCTGCTCTGAAACGTCATCCGAGCGATTTCGCATTATGGAAAAGCTCGAAGCCTGGCGAGCCGTCGTGGGAGAGCCCATGGGGAAGTGGTCGGCCCGGCTGGCATATCGAATGCTCCGCGATGAGTATGAAGCTCCTCGGCCCGCATTTCGACATCCACGGCGGCGGCCTCGACCTCGTTTTCCCGCACCATGAGAATGAGGTCGTTCAGTCGGAGAGCTTCACGAATGAGACCTTCGCCACCTTCTGGCTTCACAACGGGTTGCTGACGAAAGACGGTAAGAAGATCTCGAAGTCCGACCCCAATACGATCGTATTGATGGCCGACCTCCTCAAAAGCCACGATCCCGACACGCTTCGCGCCCTCTTGATCGCTAGCCATTACCGACGCCCCACCGACTACGACAATGATCGGCTCGTCGAGATGAAACGTGGCCTTCAAACGTTTCACAAGGCGTTCGAACGATTTACCCAGTTGACCGGCGAACGATTCGATACGATCGACGCTCCGAAACGTCGTCACGATTTTGACCCCGGCGACTCGGGGCTTTTAAAGGAAGTCCACGACCACCGCGAGCGATTTCTGGCCGCGATGGACGACGACTTCAACACCGGGGGGGCGCTCGGCGAACTTTTCGAGATCGCCCACGTTCTCAACAGGTTCGCCCACTCGCTGAAACCCAGCGATCCCGGCGCTCTTGCCGAATATCGCCGCGGTGTCGTCGTATTGAAGGAACTCACTCAGCTCCTCGGGCTTTTCCACGTGCTGCCTGAGAAAACCGACGCAGGTCACGAAGGCCTGGCCTCTGATCTGATGGGGCTCTTGATCGATCTCAGGGGGATCGTCCGAAAAGAAAAGAACTTCAAGCTCGCGGACGAAATCCGCAACCGTCTTTCCACGCTCGGAGTGGTCCTGGAGGACAGAGCCGATGGAACGTCGTGGAGGGTTGAGTCCAAGAGCTGACTTGAGCGATCCGAAGTTCAACGGACCTTTTTCCAGGGACGGAAGGTCTGATCACATGACAGAGCTTGCCGGTTCGACACGTCTATTCCCAACGAAGCCTCCCAAAGTGGGCCGGGTGGTCGGCATCGACCCCGGGCTGAATGTGACCGGCTATGCCGTGGTCGAACCTCGAGGTCGCGGCGTGCTGGTCATCGAGGCAGGAGTGATCCGCACCACCTCCGTCGGTGATGAGATGGGGGCAAGGCTCGCGCTCATTCATCGGGAATTGATGGAACTTTTCGAGATGTACCCTGCGGAGGCGGTCGCCCTTGAGCAGGTCCATAGCCATGTCCGGCACCCACGCACGGCCATCCTGATGTCGCATGCCCGCGGCGTCATCGTCCTGGCCGCGGCCCAGCGCGGATTGCCGGTATTCGGATACGCGGCCGCGCGGATCAAAAAGACCCTTACCGGCAGCGGAAAGGCTCCCAAAGAACAGATGCAGCACGCCATCAAAACGGAACTCGGCCTGGATCAACTCCCCGAGCCGCACGATGTCGCCGACGCCTGCGCCGTGGCGATTTGCCATGTTCAGATCGCGCGGAACCTTCTTGGCCTTAACGGGATCTGATCGAAAGACGTCGATCCGGTCGCCGAGTGGAATCCGCGAGATCTCGGCTCGGTCGCGAACCTCTCCAGGTTCCTTGACCGCTTGATCGCATCACCCTTACGATGGAGCGAGATTGAGCCGAGCATGAGTGCGAGTGAGAACCATCGTGACCATCAATATTAATGGCGAATCGCGCGAATTCACGGATGTCTCAACAGTGGTGGATTTATTGCGGCGATTGGGGCTCAGGCCCGAGCACGTCGCCGTCGAAATCAATCAGGAAATCGTGACACGGTCACGTCACGGCGAGACGTTGATTCGCGAGGGAGACATCCTGGAGATTGTCACGCTCGTTGGCGGGGGATCGCCAGAAAACGAGCTCGATCCCGAGCCGCTGACGATTGGTTCGCACACGTTTCGCAGCCGACTGTTTGTGGGGACGGGAAAGTATACAACGCTTGAACTTATGAGAGATTGCCTCGACGCCAGTGGTGCCGAGGTTGTCACCGTGGCCGTTCGTCGCGAACGTCTTCTCGATAAAACGGGTCGGAGTTTACTCGACTTCCTTGACCCGAAGCGCTACACGATTCTTCCCAACACGGCAGGTTGTTTCACCGCCGAAGAGGCACTTCGGACGGCCAGGCTAGGCCGAGAATTGCTTCTCGGCCTGGGCAATCCCGGGGCCGACTGGATCAAACTCGAAGTTCTCGCCGATACGCGAACGCTGCTGCCCGATCCGATCGCGACGATCAGGGCGACGGAAGTTCTTGTCAAGGAAGGCTTTCAGGTCCTCTGTTACACCAACGACGACCCCGTCACGGCCCGGCACTTGAAGGCTATCGGCGCGGCCAGCGTGATGCCGGCCGGCAGTCCGATCGGAAGTGGGCAAGGCGTTTTGAACCCGAACAATATCCGGATCATCCTTGAAGACTTGAAAAGCGAGGACCCCCATTACCCCGTGATCATCGATGCGGGAGTGGGAACCGCGAGCGATGTGACCCTGGCCATGGAATTAGGGGTGGATGGAGTTTTGCTCAACACGGGGATCGCTTCCGCCAAGAATCCGCTCCGGATGGCCCGTGCGATGCGTCTGGCAGTGGAAGCCGGCCGACTCGCGGAAGGAGCGGGACGGATTCCAAAGAGGCTGTACGCGACAGCATCGAGCCCGACCGAGGGGTTGATTCGTTCTTGAATCGGGGAATTGTGCGAGGGAGAACGACATGGCAACCGTGACCGAAACCGAAATCGAAGCGCTCATGGTCATCTCGGACATGACATATCCGATCAGCAGCGACGTCTACGACGCGATGGTGGAAAACGGGCTGATCCCGACCGAGAGGCGGGTGTACCTCTGGGTTGGGAGACTTTACGAAAAGATGGCGAAAACACAAGCACACGCCGTTGCACACATGGCTCTACACTCCGCAGTCGTTCGACGTCTTCCGGCGAGGTACTGCTTGAGCTTCGAAAACCCGGTTCGACTCGATGAACGTCATACACCCCTGCCCGACATGGTCATTCTTCGCGGTGAACCCGGCGATTACTGGAAATTGAAGCGATATCCAGATTTTCGCGAAGTCGCACTCGTCGCGGAGATCGCCGTCACGACTCTCGGGAAAGATCTGGGGCCTCGCCTTTCGCGTTACGCGATTTCCCTGCCGACGGCTTCGTACATTGTCGTGGATGTGTTGAATCGCCGTATCCTGGTTCATAAAGAACGTCGCATCGATCCGGATACGGGTCGTGGCGAATATCGCGCGTTCGAAAGCATCGGCCCCGGGCAGACCGTCCGACTTAACCTGGACGGCATCGACCTTGCGCCTATTCCCTTCGAGGAACTTTTGGGCTGAGTATGTGGATTTTGAATTCGCAAGATCCAGAAGGAAGCCGCCATGAGTCGCAAGTCATTGCGATCGATCTTTTTCCGGACGAGTCGTTCACGACGTGCTCACATCCTGGCACTCGGCGTTTTCTTGGGCGTGATGCTCTCGTGGTCGGTAGCGACATTCGCAAGGTTCGTCCCGACGCGGGTTTACATCATCCCTAGCAACTCGATGGCCCCGACGATCGGCCCCGGGGATCGGGTGGGGGTGAGGGTTGGTTCGTACCCCCGCCCCAATCGTGGAGACATCTGGGTCTTTCAAATGCCGGCGGCTTCAGGGAATGCTCCGAATCATGCGGTGAAGCGAGTCATCGGTCTTCCCGGCGAAAGCGTGGAAGTCACGGAGGGGCGTGTCTTCATTGACGGGAAGCCGATCGAGGAACCTTATCTTACGACCCCTGCCACCTACACAATGCCTGCTTTGAAACTTGAAACCGATGAATACCTTATGCTTGGGGACCGCAGGAATTCGAGCCACGATAGCCATGTCTGGGGATCACTTCCCGCGGATCACCTGATCGGCCCGGTGACAGTGCGGTATTGGCCGCTGAGGGAAATGGGTGGTTTATAACGGTTAGAAGCTTGTGGCTTTACATGTACTTACTGGACTCACATGAGTCGAACAAGGCAAGGTGCGTACGTTGCCAAAAATCGACCCCGTTCCCATCCTTGGCCCGGACGGTGCCGTCGCGCGGCGACATCCGCGTTATGAGTCTCGGCCCGAGCAAATCCGGATGGCCCAGGCGGTCGCGAGCGCCATTGAAGGTAAGCATCACCTTTTGGTCGAGGCCGGCACGGGGGTCGGCAAGAGCTTCGCCTACCTCGTCCCGGCCATACTCGCCGCGGCCGAAGCCGGGAAGAAGGTTGTGGTTTCGACCCATACGATCAGCCTTCAAGAGCAGCTTCTCGAAAAGGACCTCCCGTTCCTTCGAGCCGTCATGCCTCAGGAATTCACCGCGATTCTCGTCAAGGGCCGCTCAAACTACATCAGTCTTCGAAGGCTCGATGCGGCAGTAGCCCGGGCCGACTCCACTTTTCAGAAAAACGAAGAGTTCGACCAGCTCAGTGAGGTCCGAGTCTGGTCGAAGAAGACGCGGGACGGAAGCCGCTCCGACCTGGATTTCAAGCCTCTAGGAACAGTCTGGGACGCCGTCGGGAGTGAAAACGGAAATTGCCTCGGACGGAAATGTCCGCGGTATCAAGAGTGTTTTTATTTCAAAGCTCGGCGGCGAATGAAGACCGCGAACATTCTGGTCGTGAATCACGCGCTCTTTGTCTCCGACCTCGCCCTCAGGGCCGCCGGCGCCAGTCTATTGCCTGAATACGACGTCGCGATTTTCGACGAGGCGCATACTCTAGAAGCGGTCGCGGGGGAGCATCTCGGCTTGCGGGTCACGAGCGGGCAAATCGATTTTGCCCTCAACCGACTCTTCAACGACCGAAATCAGAAAGGGCTCCTTCATTTTCATAAGCTCGACGAGGCGATGAGACAGGTTCAGCGCGTACGGTTCGCAGCGAGCGATTTTTTCGAGGATGTGATTCACTGGAATCAGGAAAACGGTGGCGGCAATGGCCGGATGCGCAAGCCGCTCGCCTGGCCCGACACGACCTTGGAAGAAATCCGAAAGCTCGCGACGCGCGTCGGAGAAGGGGCCGAGGAGGTCAAACAAGAAGAACAAAAGGTCGAGCTGTTCGCCGCGCAGGACCGTCTCGGGATCATGGCCGCAGCGCTGGAGACCTGGCAACGGCAATCCACCAAGGATGGGGTCTACTGGGTTGAGGTCACCGAAGGATCACGCCCAAAAGTTGTGCTCGCATGTGCGCCTCTTGATGTCGGGACGACGCTTCGAAAGGAATTGTTCGACCGCGTGCCGACTTGCATCCTGACCTCCGCGACGCTCTGTATCGGCTCGCCC
>JAYVYS010000441.1:0-9979 GCA_043784005.1 Isosphaeraceae bacterium | reverse complement strand
TGGGAAGCCGAGCTTGCCGACTTCTACAAGTCCGACGTGGAAGTGCCCGCGACGTTGACGGTGGACGGCAAAAAATACCCGGGTGTCGGAGTCCATTTTCGTGGGATGTCTTCGTATTTCACGGTGAAAGAAGGGTTCAAACGCTCGATGAATGTATCGATCGACTTTGAGAATTCAGGTCAGCGGCTTCTCGGCTACAAGACGCTGAACCTGTTGAACTCGCACGAAGATCCGACATTCATGCACACCGTGTTGTATCTGGATATCGCTCGAAATTTCACCCCCGCGCCCAAGGCCAACTTTGTCAGGGTCGTGATCAACGGCGAGAGTTGGGGCTTGTACGTCAACGCGCAACAATATGACAAGAAGTTCCTGACGGATTTCTTCCCGGGCAGCGGCGGCAAAGGGACGCGCTGGAAGGTGCAAGGAAGCCCCGGTGGAGACGGCGGGCTCAATTACGTGGGCGAGGATATCGCGGAATACAAGCGTCGCTATACGTTGAAATCGGGCGATGACGACAAGGTCTGGAAAGACCTGATCGCGCTTTGCAAAACGCTCGACCAGACGCCTCCCGAGAAGCTCGAAGCCGCGCTCAAGCCCATTCTTGACGTCGAGGGTACGCTCTGGTTTCTCGCGCTCGAAAACGCCCTGATTAACGGCGATGGGTACTGGGTTCGCGCTAGCGATTACTGCATCTATCGCGATCCGAATGGGCTCTTTCACATCATCACGCACGACGCGAATGAGACTTTTCAGCCCGCGATGACGTTTGGATTCGGCGGCGGACCGGGGCGTGGGCCCGGTGGGCCTGGAGGTCGTCCGGGCGGGCCTGGAGTTGGTCCTGGTGGTCGTCCTGACGCTGGGCCTCGATCTTCGGGGATCGACCTTGATCCATTGGTCGGACTCGACGACAACCGCAAGGCCTTGCGGAGCCGATTGCTGGCGGTGCCGGCCCTCAAGGCGCGCTACCTCGCACACGTCCGCACAATCGCCGAGGATTGGCTGGACTGGAATAAGCTCGGGCCGATCGTCGAACGCTATCGCGCCTTGATCGAGGAAGAGGTCGAGGCCGACACCCGAAAACTCTCGACTCTGGGTGCTTTCCAGAAGTCCGTCGCTGACGCGCCTGCCGGTAGCGACCAGCCTCCCCGGGGCAGGACGGCGATGAGCCTTCGCGCCTTCGCCGAGGGTCGTCGCAAATTTCTGCTTGACCATCCCGAAATCAAAAAGTTGACGCCTTGAAGCGGCGTGGAGCGCGTTCCCGGGCGTACTCTTCTGGACCACGTCGAAATGGTCGGGTGAAATCCGAATACCGTAGGGTCCGCGGTTGTGGACCACAATCTGGCATATGTTGAAGAGGTCCGCGAGAGCAGACCCTACGATACTTCGGGAGGCTTGAATGCCCGAGTGGCTGAACACGTCTTTATCGACGAACTCTACCGCGTCGCCTTGGATGCTCGCCTGGCGGATCGGGGTTGCCATGTTGCTGGGCGGGGCGGTCGCCGGGATTTACCGTTGGGCGCGGCGCGGTGAGACGATCCCGGCGACGTTCTTGACGACCCTGGTGCTGCTTTCCACAATCATCGCCATGTCCACACAGGTCATCGGCGACAATGTGGCACGCGCGTTCAGTCTGGTCGGGGCATTGTCGGTGGTGCGGTTTCGAACGGTGGTGAAGGACACGCAAGACACGGCCTTCGTGATCTTCGCGGTGGTGGTCGGTATGGCCTCGGGGGCGAACCACCTGTCGGTCGGACTGGTGGGGCTGGTGGTGATCGGTGTCGCGTCGCTGTTGCTCTGGCCTCGCCGCCGTACTGACGATTGGGCGAATACGGAGAGTACGCTATCGCTACGGATCGCCCTGGCGGCGGGAATTCAATCCTCGGTGGACCAGTTCCTCGCGACGGTCACACAACGTTCGACCATGATCTCGGCCTCCACGGCGCGACAAGGCTCATGCCTCGATCTGGTCTATCGCGTCCGCCTCCGTCCCAGTCAATCGCCCTCGGCACTGGTGGCCGAGTTCAATATGATGGAAGGGATTGAAAACGTCGAGTTGAAGCGAGAATAGCTCATAACGTGGGGCCTTACCTCATTCGTCGGCAGCGTCCACCTTGAGTCTCGGATTGAGGGAAGCCCGCTTCAGAATAGAAAGCCTTGCTTAATCCTCGGTGGCCAGAAGACACCGAGCACGAGCCACGTGTTGTATGGGAAAAAAGTACCCATGAAAAATCGCGTGTCCTTATCCGAACGGCAAAGCTCGCCCAAGAATCTTTTCTTGACGCTCTCCGCCGCGGCTTCATCAGACCCGAGTCGAGCACTCTCCTTCAAGAACAGTGTCCCAAGCTCCCAATCCTCGCACATCGCTGTGTGAGGCTTATCGCTATCCTCGCATTCAAACTTATAGTGAAACGAATACGGAATTTTCCGGAGAGGCTTCTGAGGTGGCCCAAAGAGAGTCATTTGATTGAATAGGTTCTGCCATTCCGGCTTCCATTCAGGGTCTGCTTCTCGAATCTCCAGGTCGATGATTCGCTTCGGTCGGACGACCCCAAGCGAAACCATTTCACTCGTATAAAGAGTCTTGAGCTGATTGACGGTATGATGAGGAATCCGGTCAATCACCGCTCGCCGCTCGGCCCATTGTTTCTTCTTGGAGAGGGGCTCTCCTAAGATGCGAATCGAATCCAGGACCGGGCGACGACTTTCTTTTCGATTGTCATTACTTTTGGGACGCGGGTCGAGCAAAACCTCAATCCACTGATACTTACGAAACTTTTGGCCCTTCGGGCGATATCGGTAGTCGATTGGATAGAGCCGAACCCATTCGAGCGACTCGGTCAATCCGGCCGTGCAGACCAGCTCCTGATGACCTCGCGAAGGGTGCGGGTAGGTTTTCACCGTGATTAGAACTTTCGTCGGCGTTGGTTGCTCATTCATCAACGAAGTCCCAAGTGGATTATGGGTAAGCCGGTCAACTCCGAGACGGGCTTTGCAAGCCGGCTTCGATGACAGTGCAACGGGTTGGCTTCCATGCAAACGAGAACACTCGGTCGCTCGCGGACCAATTCTGAGACAGCACTCACCGCAGCCGCTTCCTTCGTGAGCGTCGTAACCTCATACGTACCGAACATGATTTCGCGGTCGCCATCGGCGGGGAAAAGTTGCCGAACCTCCGATTGAATTCCGAGTTCGGCGAAATGGCGATACTCGATACCGAGACGGTTTACGAGACGGTTCAACGTGCTTTTGTGAAATCCATAGCGACGAGAGGTCGGGTTGTTCCGAACGTCAACCAGCCGTTCAATTCCGCACTCGACTAGAAGGTTCAGGAACCCGTCGATGGAAGTCCCTTCGTATCCCGCCGTGTAGACTGCAACCTCGGTTTTCGGCCGTGGAGCAAGCTTCTGCCTCTCGCTGTTGACAGTAAAGGCGGGATGACGCTGATAAACGTAGTCAAGAAGGTCATTGCTGGAGAGTCGTCCGAAATCCCTCACAACTTTCGTCACCTCTCGCTCAACCGCAGAACCGACACCAGCGGTAGCCGAAGCTAATGCGGGGTTGAACTCCCAAGCTTGGTCCCCGTAAGCTAGGACGTAGCTCATTGATTCGAGCTTTTCGATTTCTTGGTAGAGGGCGAACGAAAAGGGGCCAACCTTATAGGACACAAAGTCATAGAACGAGCTTCCTCCTTTCGTCTCGGACTCGTGTCGGAGCAAGAAGCACCACTTCATTAGCTCAACACGTTGAACCGGACGCCCAGCGTGTTTGAGCATCAGAAGCAGGATTTTTTGCCGATTCAGCATGGTCCGCCTTTTTTTGCGACAACCAATTTTAGCAAATCCTGTAAAGCGAACACGTCGAGCTTCCCTTGCCGCAGGCGCTCGATCGCCTCCAGGGCCGCTTTAGCACCGGCGAGAGTCGTGATGCAGGGAACGCCATGGCTCACGGCCGAGGCGCGAATGCGTCCTTCATCGGTTCTCGCGCCTTTGCCGCTGGGGGTGTTCACAATCAAGGAGATCGCGCCGTTGGCGAGGTGGTCGAGCAGGTTCGGACGCCCTTCATGGATCTTGCGGACGGGGATGAAGGCGATCCCTTCCGCAGTGAGCGTGGCACCTGTGCCTCCTGTACACATAAGCGTATATCCCATGCTCGCGAATGTTCGCGCGATCGGGATGACCGCCTGGCGATCGCGAGGAGCCACGCTCACGAAAACAGTGCCATTCATCGGCAGCTTGTTGTAGGCGGCGATCTGGCTTTTGGCGAAGGCCGCGGCGAAATCGCGGTCGATCCCCATCACCTCGCCTGTGGAACGCATTTCGGGGCCAAGCACGATGTCCACGCCTGAGAATTTGGCGAACGGGAAGACCGCTTCCTTCACCGAGACATACATCGGGATCGGCTCGACGGTGATCCCCTGCTCTTCCAACGTCTTGCCCATCATCACCCGCGCCGCGACTTGCGCCAGGTTCAAGCCCGTCGCCTTCGAGACGAACGGCACGGTGCGCGAAGCCCGCGGATTCACTTCAAGTACGTACACATCACCTTCTTTAACAGCGAACTGAATGTTCATTAATCCGCGAACGTTCAAGGCCTCGGCCAACACGTAGGTCTGGCGTTTCAGCTCGGCCACGATTGCGTCGGAAAGGCTGTAGGGGGGGATGGCGCAGGCGGAGTCTCCAGAGTGGATGCCGGCTTCCTCAATGTGCTCCATCACGCCTCCCACGATCGTCCGAGCACCGTCGCAAACGGCGTCGACATCGACCTCGCTGGCGTCTTCCAAAAACTTGTCGATCAAGACCGGATGGTCGGGACCAGCCTCGACGGCCTCGGCCAGGTATCGGGCGAGGCTCGACTCGTCGTAAACGATCTCCATCCCTCGGCCGCCTAGCACGAAGCTTGGCCGGACGACCACGGGGTAGCCGATTCGCTCGGCGATCCGCCGGGCATCGCCGAAATTCGTGGCGGTGCCGTTGGGGGTTTGCTTCAGGCCGAGCTTGTCGATGATGATCCGAAAGCGGTCACGATCCTCGGCCAGGTCGATACTCTCGGGGCTTGTCCCCACGATCGGCACGCCTGCCGCCTCAAGTGCTCGCGCCAGGTTCAACGGCGTCTGCCCGCCGAACTGAACGATCACGCCAATGGGCTTGACGCGTTCGCAAACATTCAAAACATCTTCAACCGTCAACGGCTCGAAGAAGAGACGGTCGGACGTGTCGTAGTCGGTGCTGACGGTCTCCGGATTCGAGTTGATCATCACGACCTCAAAGCCGTCGGCCTTGAGTGCGAACGCGGCCTGGCAGCAACAATAGTCGAACTCGATCCCTTGCCCGATGCGGTTCGGCCCGCCTCCCAGAATGATCACGCGGGGCTTGTCGCCAACACGTGTTTCGTCTTCATCTTCATAGGTGGAATAATAATAAGGCGTGACGGCTTCAAACTCGGCCGCGCAGGTGTCGACCAGCTTAAAAACGGCCGAGATTCCGCGCTTCTGCCGCTCGCGACGGACCTCGGACTCGGTCAATCCCCAGAGGTGGGCGAGTTGCCGGTCGGAGAACCCGTTTCGCTTGGCCTCGCGAATCAGAGCGTCTCCCGCCTCTTCAAACCCATCGACGGCACGCAGGCGGCCCTCAATGGCGACCAGCTCCTTGAGGTGAGCGAGAAACCACGGGTCGATATTAGTAAGCGCGTAGATTTGATCAATCGTGAGTCCGGAGAGCATGGCATAGCGGATGAACCAGGCACGCTCGGTATTGGGGGTGGCGAGCTTGGCCTTGATCTCATCAATGGTCGGTTGGCGTTCGGTTCCCCAGAGGTCTTTCTTGTCGCACCCAAACCCGAACCGGCCGACTTCCAGCCCTCGGAGCGCTTTCTGAAACGACTCACGAAAGGTCCGACCGATCGCCATGACCTCGCCCACCGACTTCATCTGCGTGGTTAATACCGGGTCGGCCTCGGGGAACTTCTCAAACGCCCAGCGCGGAATTTTCGTGACCACATAATCAATCGAGGGTTCGAAGCAGGCGGGGGTTTCGCGAGTGATGTCGTTCTTGATCTCGTCGAGCCGATAGCCGACGGCGAGCTTCGCGGCGATCTTGGCGATGGGAAAGCCGGTGGCCTTGCTCGCCAACGCCGAGCTACGGCTCACGCGAGGGTTCATCTCGATCACGATCATGCGGCCGTCTTTGGGGTTCACCGCGAACTGGACGTTCGACCCACCGGTCTCGACGCCGATCTTGCGGAGGATGGCGATCGAGGCGTCGCGCATCCGCTGATATTCCTTGTCGGAAAGGGTCTGCGCGGGGGCCACGGTGATGCTGTCGCCGGTATGGATCCCCATGGGGTCGAAGTTTTCGATCGAGCAGACGATGACGGCGTTGTCAGCGCAGTCACGCATGACCTCCATTTCAAATTCTTTCCAACCGATCAGACTCTCCTCGACCAGAGTAGAATGAACGGGTGAAAGCTCAAGCCCGTAGGCGACCATCTTATCAAACTCTTCTTTGTTGTAAGCGATGCCTCCGCCGGAGCCACCCATTGTGAAGCTGGGACGAAGCACGCACGGAAGGCCGATCTGGTCGCGAATGGCCCGGGCCTCTTCGATACTTTTGACCATGAAGCTTCGAGCGCTTTCCAGACCGATTTCTTCCATGCACTGCTTGAATAGCGCGCGGTCTTCGGCCTTGCGGATCGCCTCGGCACTGGCACCGATGAGGATGCAGTTGTGACGTGCGAGCGCCCCGTTTTCCGCGAGTGCCAGGCCGACGTTGAGGCCGGTTTGTCCGCCGAGGGTGGGCAGAATGGCGTCGGGCTTTTCGACGGCCATGATCTGCTCAACAAATTCAGGTGTGATGGGTTCGATATAAGTGCGGTCGGCCATTTCGGGGTCGGTCATGATGGTGGCCGGGTTGGAGTTGACCAGCACGACCTCATAACCTTCCTCGCGAAGCGCCTTGCACGCCTGGGTGCCGGAGTAATCGAACTCGCAGGCCTGGCCAATGACGATCGGCCCTGCGCCGATGATCAGAATTTTATGGATGTCGGTACGCTTGGGCACGGCGGGTTCTCTGGCGATTAGGCTGGCTTGCGGTCCAGCGGCGGGTCTGTGTCCGTGGTCGTCGTGTAATGTAAGCGCTCGGACAGCCTTCCGTCCGGTCGGGGGACGGCCGGTGTTAGCTCGATCTAAACCAATACCGAGACACCCGTTAAGGCGAAGCACCCAGGCGATGCAAGCGTCGGCGCGCATCGGGCCGCGCCTACCCCAAATCGGACGGCGCGGCCCAAAATTTCACGATTTTAGCACGAGAGGAAGGGATGGGGCAAGGTAGGGTGAAGGACAATTTCAATGTAGGGTCCGGTGTGCGGCCGGTGTTCTGTCGGAAAGATCCTCACGCGGAGCTTACAAGGTTTTGCGTCACAATAAGGCCGAACTGCGGGGCGGACTCTCCTTCTTCAAAATTTATATGTGGCGTTGACGTTCGTGACAGGAAGGGAGTTGGCGTATCCGCCAACTCGGCAACATTCATGTTTATATGCGGCGTCGACGTTCGTGGCGGGAAGGGAGTCTCCATGTGCGCGAACCCGGCGACACTCGCATTTAGTTGCGGCGTCGACGTTCGGGACACGAAGGGACTCTGCATGTTGTCAAACTGAGCAACGTCGTAGATACTTAATCCGTTGGGCAAGAGAACAAGAAGTTTACGATCGAACGCCATATTTGCATCGACGGCTTGGCAGGGCAATTCTCCGAATGTCGTCGGTGCTTCGGCCGCCGAACCATTGAGAAAGTGGCGTGCCAAGTCAAAGAAAAGATAAAGACAACGACTCGTAAGAAGAAAAATGTGTCCATGACTGCCTAGCAGTCGGTACGCTTTCCCGGTCAATTCGTCGAAACGAAACGTTTGAGGCTGTCGGTCTGTGAAAACATCACGCACGAAGTGCAAGGAATTGTCAATTCCGACCGCGGCAATTCCGAAGGGGAATTCCTGACTGGCGATCGAACAAACGTCCACGATGTCATTAGAGGAAAAAGTCCAACGGCTTCCGGACCAAGAATCGCCATTGCGAGCGACTATCGAGAGTCCATCACGCCGAAGGGCGCACGCGATGCATTCACCCCTGCGGGTATCCTTCAGCACCGAGGCTTTGTAATTGTAAAATCGGTCCTCTTTGGATCTTACGGTCCACGAAACGACCTCATCCTCGCGAGGCTCCAGGTATAACAAACCATCGGCCCCGATCGGAGCGATGAAATTTCCCAAAGGCATCTTGACAATTTCATGAGAGCCGCGATCTATAATTGTGAACTTATGAACGCTTTCATTAATTTGATGAAGGTCATGAATGGCGATCTCCGCCCGTGTGCTTACTGCGAGCCTGTTTCTATCAAAGGCAATACTGTTGATGCATTCGCCAGGATTAACTATTAATGTAGGTTTAAGAGTACTATTTTGATCGTTGTCTTCGATATTAAAATTAAAAAAAGAACCGTCTTCAGTGCCCAGGGAAAGGACGTTTGATCGGGGTCCCTCTCCCGCCCAGGATAACTCGTGTCCAGGAAGCGAAACACTAATACTCTCGACCTTTCTTTTGTCACCTGATACGGACGGGGTCATGCGTGATTCCCTTTCCTAAGGCGCTTCCGTTGCTGAACTGTGATTAATCCAGCTGCCTCCATCTTGAGAAAAACTTCCTTCGATGGCCGATGTTTCTCCCCCGGTCGGTTCTTCGGACCCGCCTCTTTAAGCGGATAGAGCGGATATCCATGCCAGGGCGCATTCAGCCTCGCGAACGGAAATTCGGCGACTTGCTGGCCCCAGGTTCCAAGTTCGAGGACTTCGCCTTCAAGACCTTTGCGAACGCCATAGAGATAGCCCACATCGTCACTGAGATCGTGAAAATCCGCCGTGTCGAACACAGCGAATTCCTCGTTACGAGTCAGCGTCGGCAGCCACCGGGCCGCATCACGATCGCCTCCGTGATGCTTCACGTAAAAGAGGTAGTAATGTCCGCTCCTCCGTGTTGTTATCGGATGAATAGGCCCTGACGTTTCGCCGGTGGCCATCCGGGCTCTCCGACTCTGTTCGATCACGCCGGCCCTGGACATGACGTCCTCCGTTTGGCCCCGGTTCGCGGTATCAAAGGCTATTATAATGGATTTAAGTGGTTTGTCGCCTGGGACTTCTCGCCGCCATTCAAATCGCTCCCGCCGCGTGTTCTACACTTCACCGAAGGTCTCTGCCATCCACCCACGTTTCACGTTAGGGAGCCGACACCATGTCCGGCCGATCTCTTTCTCAGATTCTCAGACGCGACTTCTTGACAGGTGCGGCGGCAGGGGTTGTGGCCTCGCAGTCGGTCGGCCTGGCGACGGCCGCGATGGCTCGACCTTCGTTTCCTTCCGGGGCCAACCCGTCGTATGCCCAGTGCGGCGAGGATGTGGTGGTTTCGCAGTTTTTCGAATACCTCAAGATCGAGCGGCCCACTTACCTCGACATCGGTGCGTTCTTGCCCATCTATTCCAACAACACCTATCTGTTTTACGAACGCGGTGCCCGGGGCGTGCTCGTCGAGCCGAATGTCGGCTTGGTTCCGGAGTTGAAGAAACAGCGACCCAAGGATGTGGTGCTGAACGTCGGAATCGGCATCACCGAAGAATCGGCAGCGCCTTATTATTGCATGACACTCTCGCAGTGGAACACCTTTGACAAGGACGAGGCCGAGCGCAGGGTGGCGAAGTCCGAGGGTGCGGTCAAGATCGAGAAGGTCGTGAACATGCCCCTCGTTCCCATCAACCGCGTGATTGATGAGCACTTCAAGGGGAAGGGGCCGGATTATCTCTCGATCGATGTCGAGTCGCTCGACCTGGCAATCCTCAAGACTCTGGACTTCTCGCGGTTTCGCCCCAAGGTCATCTGCGCCGAGACGCTAGTGGCACTCAGCATTCGCAACGACCCGGCGATCGACGCGTTTCTGACGG
>JAYVYS010000440.1:0-4534 GCA_043784005.1 Isosphaeraceae bacterium | reverse complement strand
TCGGGTGTTGTGGCACGGATGCAGATCTCTCCCTACCGGATTCAGCTCGCGGGGATTCAAACCTCGCCCGTGGTGTATCGACCGCTGGTGCGCGAGGCGGTCCTTTTGGGCGTTGTGGCCGATGGTGAGACTGTCGTGGCCGAGGCGACCGATCGCGACATCTCCTGGCTCAATCAGGGTCAGCACGCCGAGATCGTTTGCGAGTCTCTGCCGGGTCAGACGTTTACCGCCCGAATCCGGGTCGTTCAGGGCGAAAGGGCAATCCTTCTTTTCGAGCCCAAGGAAGAATCGCTTCGCACGGGAATGCATGTGTCGGCACGGCTCCGGCGTCCGCTGGCCGATTTCGAGCCGTTTCGCTCTCAGCCCGCCGACCCTCCCGTTTTGCGAAAAGGCGAGCCAAGAGCCGTTTACCTCTGTCCGGCGCATCCCGAAGTGATCCGAGAGGCGGCAGGTCAATGTCCAGTAGATGGCAAAGTGACGCTCGAATCTTTACCGTTGCACGACAACCAGCGCGTGGGTTGGTGGTGCCCGATGCATCCAGACATCAAGGCCGATCGCGCCGGTACCGTTTGTGCGGAATGCGGAGGGATGAAGCTGGTGCCAAGGGTCATCACGTATCGACCGGTCGGTCAGGTGCTGACCGTTCCTGAGTCGGCCGTGGTCGACACCGGGCTCCGAACCGTCGTCTATGTGGAGACCATGCCCGGGATGTTCGACGGAATTGAGGTGGTGCTCGGCCCGCGCTGCGGTGATTCTTATCCGGTCGTTCGAGGGTTGGAACCGGGAATGCGTGTGGCGACCGCGGGCACTTTCTTGATCGACGCCGAGACGCGCCTCAATCCCGCGCTCGCGTCCGCATATTTTGGGGCCGCGAGGAAGCCGACCTCCGATAGCAAGGAAGGGAGCAAGATCGTCTCCGAAAGTGAGATCCCTCCCGAATTGAAATCGCTGATCGTCGCGCAGCGCATTTGCCCAGTCACCGGAAAACCGCTCGGATCGATGGGAATTCCTCTTAAGGTGGATGTTGCCGGCCGTATTGTCTTGATTTGTTGCGAAGGGTGTGAGCGACCGTTGCTGAAGTCTCCTGAAAAGTATCTGGCGCGATTGAACGACTCGAAGACCGCGGTGTCACGTCCATGATTGACCGAGTCATCGCGCTATCGATCCAGAACCGCGGCGCAGTGATTCTCGCGGGACTTCTGCTCGGCATCTTGGGTGTATTCGCCGCGTACAACACTCCGATGGATGCGATCCCCGATCTCTCCGAGAATCAGGTGATCGTCTTTACCGAGTGGAACGGCCACAGCCCTCGCGAGATTGAAGATCAGGTCACGTTCCCGATTTCCTCGCAGTTGCAGGGGATTCGCGGAGTGCGGGTGGTGCGGTCGTCGAGCGACTTCAACTTCTCGATGATTCATGTGATCTTTGACGACTCCATCGGCTTCACAACCGCTCGACTTCGCGTCACGGAAAGGCTCTCGCGTGTGCGCGGGCTTTTACCGGAGGGTGTGAACCCGCAGCCACCCCCGGATGCCGCCGCGACAGGTCAGATTTACTGGTATACCGTGGAAGGGGGAGGGCTTGATCTCGGCAGGCTTCGAAGCATACAGGATGGTTTCATACGCCCGCAGCTCTCAAGTGTGCCGGGTGTCGCGGAGGTCGCGAGTGTGGGAGGGTATCCCATCGAGTTTCAGGTCAACGTTGATCCTAACCGTCTCCGTTCTCGACACGTCACACTTGCCGATGTCTCCGCGGCGGTGGCTGATTCCAACGGTGGTATCGGCGGCCCTTTGATCCAAAAGGGGAATGCCGAGTACATCGTTCGTAGCGTCGGCCAGCTCGGCACTTCGTCAGAACACGGCGATGACGCCTTCGATCCGGTCCAGGCCGTACGCGACCTGGAAGCCGCGGTGCTCGCGTCCAACGTCGGCTCGATCGTGCGCGTGTGCGACGTGGCGAAGGTCGCGATCGGTCCCGGACCGCGGCGCGGAGTCCTGGAAAAGGACGGAAATGAAGTGACCGGCGGGGTCGTCTTGATGAGCTTCGGAGAGAACCCGCTGGACGTCACTCAACGCATTAAGGAAAAGCTGCGAGACTTGCAGGCGGGTCTGCCAAAAGGGGTCAGGATCGTCCCCTTTTACGACCGCACCCCTTTGATTCGAGGCGCCTTGCATACGGTTTTGGGGACGATCATCGAGGCCGTCATTACCTCCACGATTTGCGTGGTGCTGATTCTCATGCACTTGCGGGCGTCGTTTGTAATTGCGCTCACGGTTCCGCTGGCGGCTCTCGCGTCTTTCGCGATGATGGGATTGCTGCGCTCGTTCGGAATCGTTGACGTCCAGACCAATGTGATGTCTCTGGCTGGCATCGCAATCTCGGTAGGTGTGCTGGTTGATTCGTCGATTGTGATGGTTGAGAATGTGATGCACTCACTTCGCCTTCACTTTGGCGATCTCCCCGCGCGAGGCGATCTCCGGGCGATCATTTTGCCCGCCTGTCAGACGGTCGGCCGACCGATCTTTTTTTCCGTGCTGATCATGCTCCTCTCTTTCTTGCCGGTCTTCGCACTCGGTGGCATGGAAGGAAAAATGTTCCGCCCGCTCGCAGTTACAAAGTCGTTCGCGCTGCTCGCGGTGGCGGGACTCGCCATCACACTCATTCCCGCGCTCTGCACGGTGTTTCTCAAAGGGCGAATGCGTTCCGAGCGTGAGAGCTTAATCGTCCGGACGGTGATCGACGTCTACCGTCCCATACTATCCTCACTGCTCGACCGCCCTGCCCCGCTCGCCTGGATTCTTGGCGTGACATTCGTCGTCGGGCTCGCCCCCGTCGGAAACACCACGCTGTTCCGGGCGGCGCTTTTGCTTTCTCTGCTCGCTGTCGGGATCATTTCGAAATCCTTGTCTGGGCGAATCCTTGCGATGGCGAGCCTTCTGGTCGTCGCCTTGCTGTCTGAAAGGATGATCACGCCTCTGGGACGCGAGTTCATCACGCCTCTAGATGAGGGAATGGTGATGGATATGCCGATTACCGTGCCGCGCGCCTCGATCACGGAAGCGGCGGATGACCTCAAAGCCCGCGACATGGTGCTATGTCGATTCCCTGAAGTGGACATGGTTGTCGGTAAGGCTGGGCGGGCCGAGTCGCCCACCGATCCCGCACCCACGGATATGATCGAAACCATGGTGAACTTCCGGCCCCGCGACCTCTGGCCCAAACGTAAACTTCTTAGGTCCGATGCGGAACGCCAGACGCGCGTCGTGCTCGACGCTTTGACTCGCCGCGGCTTGATCTCGCCTCACATCGAGCCCGCGAAGACAGTCGCGGCGACTTTGGAGAACGTGCTTCCGCGATTCGATGCGGCGATCCGCGAATATTCCTATCAACGTCATCGCGAGTTCGAACGCGACCTCGGCGCGCTTGCTTACGATCCAGATGATCCTCTCTATCCAAAACAGCAGGGGCGATGGAAGCAACACGTGAGCACGCTCAACGGTGAACTCATCCCCCGCGCCGCGGAGGTCTTTACGCGACTTGCGCTCGAAGAGATCATCAGCCGATCGGAGACGATCGACCCGAAACTCGCCGCGCTGGTCGCCGAGATTCGCGGGCTTCGGGAACAAGCGTCACCCGTCAGCCATCGCGGGAGCCACCAACACGGTGCGAGCCTACCCATCCTTGCAACCGACCCGATTCCCGCGCTTGACGCCGTTCAACAAGAGCTAACAACCACGTTCGCCTCAGGGCTCTTGCTCTGGCAAAAGGATCGCGAGGAACTCGTCGGCTTCGGCTCCGATCTCGATCAAGCTGTGCAAATGCCCGGATGGACGAATGTCTGGACGATGCCGATCCAGAATCGCGTGGATATGCTTGCGACAGGTGTGAACACCGATGTGGGCGTTCGCGTGCTGGGGCCTCGACTCGACGATGTCCTCAACGTCTCAGAGACTGTGGCCGCCGTCTTGAAAGCGCTTCCACACGCCACCGACGTCGTGGCCGACCCGGTGCGTGGTAAAGGGTATATCGAGGTGAGGCCAGATCGCGAGCTGGCCGCGCGTCATGGCGTGAGCATCGCCGCGATCAACACCACGGTGGAAACCGCACTCGGCGGGGCGGTGGTTTCAACAGTGCGTCACGGCCGCGACAGGGATCCCATCCGAGTTCGCTATGGCCGTGACTGGCGAGGCGACGAAGACGCGATAAGAAACGTGCTTATTCCCTCGCTCCTCAAGGATCGCGACGGCAAGACCCGGCTGGTCTCGCTCTCGGAAGTCGCTGAGGTAAAGGTTGTCGAAGGGCCGGCATCGATTAAAGGTGAAAATAGCCTATTGCGTAATTACGTACGCCTGAACGTTCGCGGTGCGTCTTCAAGCGAATTCGTGGAATCCGCGCGCGCCGTTGTCGCGCGCAACGTGAAACTTCCAGAGGGCGCCGTCCTCGAATGGACTGGTCGGTTCGAGCATGAGCGCCGCGCGAGAAACACGCTGGCGGTGATCGTGCCGCTGGTCATTCTGTTGATCTTCGCGATTCT
>JAYVYS010000439.1:0-2754 GCA_043784005.1 Isosphaeraceae bacterium | reverse complement strand
ATCACACCATCGACGGCATTACCCAGGTCGATCAACCCATCAACGGTCGTGCCGATGAAGTTGCCGTAAACCCGGTTACCCGTGGCCGTGTCGTGTGCTGGATTGCCGTCAACCAGACCGACGATCACGATTCCGTTGTTGTTGCTGGAAATCGTGTTGCGGGCGGCGATTGTCGTTCCACCGATTACGTTATTCGGCGCATTGTCGATGTAAATGCCATCGAAGGCGTTGCCGAACGCCGAGGCCCCGTTCGGATTCAGGCCGATCACGTTGCCCGCCACCGTGTTTCCCGAGGCCGCGCTTCCCTGAATCAAGATGCCATGCAGGCGGTTGTTGTCGATCGTGTTGCCAGCGTTGGAAATGGCGTCGCCGATGAAGTTACCGGGCGAGGTCACGAGCACGCCGTTCTGGTTCGGCAAGAAGACGATCAAGCCGCCGACAATATTGAACCCGATATAGTTGTTCAAGAGCCGGTTCGACGTGGAGTTCGCCCCGACAATCGCGACGCCGTCGAGGTTGTTCGCGCCGATCACGTTTCTCGCGGCGATCGACGTTCCGCCGATGCTGTTTTTCGGAGAGTCCTGAATTCGCAACCCCTCCGCACCGTTAGGGTCGGAGATGGTCCCTTTCAAGATTTTTCCGTCGGAGGTGCCAAGCTCGGTGCCGATCAAGTTGCCCCAAAGATTGTTACCTTGAACGGTGGGGTCGGCCGTGCCGGTGATCAAGACCCCTTGAGCGAGGTTTCCACCAATCACGTTGCCGCCGCCCAGAAGTGCCTCGCCGATCGTGTTGTTCGACGACTTGACGAGCACCCCCTCGGTGGCATTGTGAAGGATTGCGTTTCCCTGGATCAGATTACCCGTTCCGGACTGGGTGTCGATCAAAATGCCGACGCCGCCGACGGAGTTTCCATTCACGTCGAAGCCATTGTTGGCGATGACGTTGGGGAGCCCCGGAGTGTCTCCGCCGACCCGGTTGTTCGAGGCCGTGATCCGAATGCCCTCGGCAAGGTTGCCAGGACGAAGTGCCGGCGATGGCTGGGGATTGGAGCCGTTGAGCAGCGAGACCGGGTCGTTCGCGAAGAGTCGACCACTGGTCGAATCCGGAACCGCCCCGAGGAAGTTGCCCCAGAGCCAGTTACCCTGCGCGGGAGCCCCGCTCGCCGGGTTGGAAATCGACATCCCCGCGCCGCTGAACCCGGTGATGATCAGACCATCCACCACGCAGTCGGGCGCGGTGATGTCCAGGCCGTCGTAGCCGGGACCGCTTGCCGGCGCGCCCAGAGAAACACCGTCGATCCGTACCACGGCGGTGTTCAAAACCACCTCGGTTTTATCCGGAGCGCTCACGGCGCTGCCGGACTGGCTGTAGCCGTTCACGATCAGCGGGCTGGTGATCGCCGGCAAAGGGGTGCCGGTGACATTGATCGTGGTTTGTCCGGACGCAAGATTGAAGAGGATGGTATTCGGGACCGGCGGCGCGCCGGAAGTCGGAACCGAGATCGTCCCGGAGACGAGTTTCGGCACGTTCACGTCGGTCAGCGGGTTGTAAGTGAGCGTGCCGTTGGAGATCTCGATCGCCTCGCGAAGCGAGATGGCCGAGAACGTGGGGTCGATCGCGTCGGCATTCGTGTTGACCTGGATCGTCAACGAAAGGAGGGTCCGTGCCTCCAAAATTTCAGCGAGCGGCCGGCGTCGGCGAAGTGTTTCACGCCGACGAGCGGAGACGGAAGCGGAGTTGCGGAGACTTCGGAGCTTGCTCATACCATCCTCTAGCGTTGGCACCGCGGCGCGGGTGATTCCCTCCTCGACCGGCCCGGCGCGGACCGGTCGCGCGACGGGACGGCTTCGGGCCGCTCGGCTATTCCAACCATAGAACACGCCAGGACGTCGTGGATCTGAGGAGCATTCGGACAAAGGCTCAGGATGCTCGAACCGAACGACCTCCACGGTTACAATCGTCAACATCGACTTTGATGAATTCGAACCGGAGGGTCGTGCGCATGCTGGGCGTCGTGATCATCGCTTCCGTAATGTTTCTCGCTCCCCCGGCCGAACCGTCTACGCCGAAAACCCTCGACGCCCGGCTCGTGATCGAACCGTTCGCCGCGGCACCCGATGTCGTGACACCGACCGGACTCACCGTCGATCGCGCGGGCCGGGTTCTGGTGATCGAAAGCCACACGCATTTCCGCCCCGAGAATTACAAAGGCCCCGCCGCCGATCGCATCCGACTCCTTGAGGACCTCGACGGAGACGGCCGCGCCGAAAAGATCTCGACGTTCTACGAAGGCTCAAAGCACACGATGGGGCTCGGCTTTCACCCGAGCGAACCGACCCTCCTCTTCGTCGCAACCCGTGCCGAGATTTTCGTCCTCAGAGACAAAGACGGCGATGGCCGCGCCGACGGCCCCAAAGAGACGATCGCGGCGCTCGAAACGCCCGGCGATTACCCTCACAACGGCCTCTCGGGCTTCGCGTTCGACGCCGAAGGTCGTGTCTATTTCGGCCTTGGAGAAAATCTGGGAGCGGCCTACAAACTCGTCGCGAGGGACGGCACGACGCTTTCGGGAGGGGGTGAAGGGGGCAACATCTACCGCTGCAAGCCCGATGGCTCGGGCTTGGAACGCTACGCGACCGGCTTCTGGAACCCCTTCCACCTCACTTTCGACACCTACGGTAGGCTTTTCGCCGTCGACAACGACCCGGACAGCCGTCCGCCTTGCAGGCTTTTACACGTTGTTCCCGATGGTGA
>JAYVYS010000438.1:0-10829 GCA_043784005.1 Isosphaeraceae bacterium | reverse complement strand
CCCCGTGTTATTTTTTGGATGTAGGGTCGCGTCGGCGGAGATTCGCGCGCCTTTGTCTCGCTCCGCGCGCCCGGTCCAGGGAATGGATTGTTCCCTGCGGGCGGGTTTTAGGGATATCAAGGGGAAACAGGGATGAATCGCACGAAGGATCGTAGCCGAGGCCGCCGAACATTTCGCCTGGAATGCCTCGAAGATCGAAATCTCCTGAGCACCGTTCCAACGATTACCAGGTTCATCGTACCGCCCCCTCATCCCCCGTTGCCGCCGGCCGCGGTGATCAAGGGCTCACTGAACTTGATCCGGGCATCGGACGGCCTCTACACCGGAACCCAGCCTGGCCGGCTCTCCTATAGTGGTAACGGCTTGGCCTCGCCAGCGAGCGTCGGCAACCTGACGTTCGGGATGCAGCAGACCGAGACCCCCCAGGCGGGGACTGCCGTCCCAACGACAAAAATCACACTGGGTAGAGCGGTGCTGACCGGTCGGTTCGGTGAACAGGTCCAGATTAACTACAACGGCCAGGCGACATTTCCCCGCCATCAAACGCACCCGATCTCGCTGACCGGCACGATCAATAGCGGCACCGGCCGGTTCATCGGCGCCAGCGGTATCTTTGCCGCCACTGGGCGAGTCGTGAATGCCAACACCTTCGCGCTGAAGTTTATTCTTTTACCGACGTTCAAAACGGTTTGAGGGGATTTTAGTCGAGGATGGGTGCGTCCCCAAAACGCATCGTCTCGCAGTCAGATGGTCATCGCGGCAGGTTTGGTGCGTCTTTAGGGACGCACCAAACATTTTGCATCCGCTCGCTAGGTGCCTACTTTACGCGCGAAACGCAATCCCTCCGCTTGAGTTCCCCGGCTTTCCTATTTACCCTGATCATCTCGATTGAATCATCAAATGGGAAACGGGAGCTGTGCCATGCCGAACCGAGGCAGGAAGCATCGACAGATCGGGAATGCGATTGAGACGCTGGAGGGCCGGGCTTTATTGAACGCGGCTCCCTCTCATGTGCTGCTGCATGGGACCGCCGCGTTCGGTTCGGTTCACGCATCGGGTGTTAAAACTCAAATCGTGGTTGTGCTCTCCGGCAAAGCCAACGGCTCGATCCACCCGATCGCCACTCCGAACGCGGGCGGGGTGAATACGTTGCTACTGGCGAACGGGCTCACTCAGGGCCTTCCGGGACTCGTCGTCTGGACCTCGATTCAAGAGACGGAGATTCACGGGGCTCGGGTCCAGGTGACGAAGGGTTCGGGATCGCTGCAACCGCTGGCGGCATCCACCGACAGTTATATGTTCTTTTCCTACACAGGCTCCGGACCCGTCGCGAAGACGGGGGCAACCCAGAGCTTCACCGTCTCTGGGACGGTGAATGGGGGCAAGGGAGCTTATGCGTTGGCAAAGGGGACGATTTCGGGAACGGCCGTCGTTAATCCGATGACGGGTACGCTCACAATCAACTACACTTTGAAGGTCCGCCCAGTCGGAGCTTGAGCTTTCCCGGCCGGTTCGACCGCGTGGTCCAGAAATGTCGCGACGCGGTCGAGCAGGGGAGGGCCACCCACTTCGACAACAGTATTATGGCCCCCTCCGAGAACTTCGATCACCTCGGCGGGCTGAGCGAACAACCGGGCCAAGGTGCGAATCTCAGCCATAGGGATCAGGGAATCCTCGCTCCCATGGATGATCATCGTCGGAGCATGCACACTTGGAGCCATGTCAATAGGGCGAGGATGTGCGAGTGAGGCTCCGGCGAGCGTGCAGGCCCGTCGCAGGATCAAGCGGGCAAAAAGTCGTGGGAAAGGCACACGTTTTCGGGTTAAGACACGAATAAACGTGGACTTGAGGTCAATGTAAGGGGCTTCGAGGATCAGGGCGGCGAACGTGCTGCGGTTCTCCGCCGCCGCGCGAATCGCGATCGCGGCTCCCATCGAACGTCCCCAGATCGCCAGGGTTGGTGATTCGGCGGAAATTCGGGCCGATTCGGACAACTTTGCCATCCACGATGTGACATCCTTCGACTCTCGGGCACCGAAGGTTCCACGGTCGCCTTCGCTTCGACCGTGAGCGCGGACATCGAGCGCGGCAACGTTCCAGCCGTGGGCGTTGAGGGCTTCCATGCGCGCCCGAAGCCCCGAAGGATCTTCGGCGAACCCGTGGATCAGCAATACCGTTCCTCGGCATCGACCCTGGGGATGGCTCGACTCATGCCAGAGCCCCGCGAGCTTCACCCCGTCGACCCCTTGCACCTTGATCGGATCGCCGATCGAGCGCTCGAGCGAACCGATATTGAGCGCGAAATCGACCTGAGCGGCAAGCGTGCCCGGACGTCGGCTTGGCAAAACGAGCACCCATGCCGCCCAGTCGACGATCGCCAGGACGAGGCATGAGATCAAGCCCAACGCGAAACCAATGCTGGCGATCAGGACTGAAACCACCAAAAACCTCGGATCTTGATGTACGGTCGGAAGAATAAGTCGTTATAACCTCGGACGACGCAGATCAACGTGGATAAAGCACAAGAAAAAGGGAAGACACGGAGGAGAAGAGGCGATCAGAAAATGATAAAGCGATGAATGATTCCATTAATCAAATCATCTGCGTTTATCCGCACTATCTGCGGTTGAGCCGTTTTTCTTCTTGTCCAGAAACCCCGTGATTTTGATTCCCGTCTTCGTCCATGATAGCCGCAACGCGCCATGTCTCCAGGTTCGCCACAAGGGGATTTTCTTTACGTCCAAAATGGAAAGCGCATCGCGCGTGCCGGCGACTGGTGCCCGCTGGCTGACGACGACCTGTTTGGGTGCGAGGTGGTCATAGAGCCATCCGGGATTCGCGGTTTTTCCGCCGTGGTGGGGAGAGAGCATCACATCCACAGATTCTTCGGAGCGAGATGCTGTGAAGGTGACCAGTCCTTGGCCATCGAGATCGCCGGTCAGAAGGAGGTGGCGGCGGCCATGGAAGACATCGAGCACGATGCTTCTCGCGTTGTCTGAGGCCGAAGGGTTCCAGCCCTTCGCCGGATGCCGGACCCGGAACGTGGTTTCACCGGTCTTCCAGCTTTCGCCCGCCGCGACGTTTCGTACCTTCGCGCCGCGCGACCGGGCAAGATCGAGTAGCTCGGCCGTGCCAGGATTCGCTTCGCCCCCTGCGAATCCTTCGGGCACAAGAACCTGTTCGATGGGAAGGCGATCGAGGAGATCGGGAAGGCCGTCGTAATGATCGGCGTCGGCATGGGATAAAATCACGGCGTCGAGCCTGCGGATTCCTCGGGACCAGAGTGCGGGAGCGATCACTCGGCGACCCACGGAGGGATCGCGCATCTTTCCGCAATCATAGAGCACGGCGTGGCCGCCGCCGGTATCGATCACCACGGCGAGCCCGTGCCCGACCGCGAGCACAATCGCTTCGGGCGGCCCGTGCGTTGAGCGGCTGGTGAGACTCGGAATCGTTGCCAGTAAGAGCCCGACGATCACGCTCCCGACGAATGCCCCGACGAAGATTCGATGGCTTCGCCATTGCCGTGATCGTGACACCACGGTGAGCCCGAGAAGGACGTAGAAGGCAACGACCCAGACCCAAGAGGGTTCGGCCACAAACCAATGTCCCCACCGCTGCGCCGCTCCCCACCGCACAATCCACTCGGTCCAGCGAAGCAACGCGGCATTTGTCCACTCCGCGGGCGTGCCAAGAGGCCCCCAGATGGCAGCCAGCCCCAGCGAGATCCCGGACGCTAGTAGCGCCAGTGAAGTGATCGGGATTAGGGGAACGTTCAAGAGAATGCCGATCGGTGAGACGATATGAAAACGGAACGAGGTGAGTGGAATCGCGGCAAGCCAGACGACGACCGAGATCATGACTCCTTGAAGAATCATGGATGACACAGTGCGGATCATCCCCTTCCACGGTGACTCAAACTTGCGTTCGAGAACGTCCAACGGGTCGGCATTGTGGAGGATTTTCAAGCGATTCCACGCCGGTCCCGCCCCCCACACGATCGCCGCGACCGCAAGGAAACTGAGCTGACAGCCGACGTCAAACAGATGTGCCGGATTCAAGGCAAGCGTGGCAAGTGCGGCCGTTGCCAATGTGTTCGCGGCCCGGCTCGGGCGGTGCATCAGGCCGGCGATGCAAAAAGTGATCGTCATCGCTGCGGAACGCACGACGGAAGGCATCAAGCCAACTAACAGCGTGTAAGCGATCGTTGCAATCATGACCGCCTTGAAGCTGGCCCGTCGAGGAACACGCAGCATCCGCAAGAATCCGCCGAGTGCCAGCGCGAGCACTTGCATGTGCAATCCCGAGATCGCCAGCAAATGAGTGGTGCCCGTGCGGGCGAAGGCATCATTAACGTCAGGATCTACGCCTTCACGCCTACCGAGCAACAGCGCGGCCGCGAGAGGTGCCGTTTGAGCGTCGAGCCCCTCGGTCAATCGGGTCTGGCTCCAAGACCTGACCGTGCCGATCGCATGTACTAACGACCATCGACTTGAAGTCGCGGAGAGTGATGAATCCTCTGCTCGCCAGACCCCTTTGGGGCCATCCACCGAGAGTTTGAGGCGGATTCCTTGGGCCTGCAGATAATCGCGGTAATCAAATTCACCCGGGTTGAGTGGGCCTTGGACGAGCGATAACTTTCCCGCGGTCTCGACAGGGTCGCCCGCCCGTAAATCCGAGCGATCGCCGACAATTCCGACCATCGCTCGTCCCGAAACGGTGCGCCAGCCGACCGGGGCGTCGTTTACCTCGTTGATCTCGAGGATGGCACGTGTGTAACCCTTGTCGTCTGGCTTTTCGCCGAGTTTGAAGCCGAGCACGTCTCTGATCGTTCCTCGAAGCCAGCAGGGCGTGGGCGTTTCGTTCGCGCCCCTGGCGAGGTCGTCGTTTTTGAGATCCGACCAGCGGACATGGTGCCATCCTCCCGCGAGCGCGGCGGATGAGAAAATGATCCCCAACACACTTGTCCGAGGTAACTTCCAGCAAGCGAAGGAAAGCGTCGCGAATCCGACGGCGACCCAAAACCAGGCCCCTGACGTAAGCGGTTCGGCGCAGCGATCAACGACGATCCCCACGACGACCGCCAGCGCTATCGGCGCAAGTGGGGCGATGCGAACGGGCACCGGCCTGGAAGTCTTACTGGTGGGCATTCCTGTAAGTTGCGTGAACCGCGATGGGATGTCCAGATCCGAGAGCCTGGCGAAAGGTATTCAAGGGTACCTTTCCCGCGATTCACGCCGCACCTTGTGCCGCCGCCGCTGGGGTTGCGGAAGCAGGCAGCCGGAGCGTGAAGGACGTCCCCTGGCCCACACGGCTCTCTGCGCGGAGGCGACCGTGGTGGGCTTCGACAATGTCGCGACAGACCGCGAGGCCAAGGCCTGTGCCACCAAGGCCCGAGGAATCGGGACCGGATTTGGTGGTGAAAAACGGCTCGAAGATCCGTCGAAGATCGGCCGGAGCGATCCCCACGCCATTATCAGCGACTCGGATCTCTGCCAGGCGGCCGGTGGGGTCGTTCGTCACGCGAACCTGCACCACCCCGCCTCGGGGCATGGCTTGCCGGGCGTTGATGATCAAATTCATCAAGACTTGCTGGATCTGCGCGGGGTTGACTCGGGCATGGGGACGGCCCTCCGCCTGGAAATCGGCCTGGACGCGGTTTTTGCTCAGATCCTTGTTGACCAGCAAAAGGACTTCCTCTGTCAACCTGACGAGGTCGGTCGATTCGAGCCGGTCGGCCCGAGGCCTGGCGAGTCCCAGCACGCCTCCGGTAATGACCGAGGCACGCTGGGCACCTTCGAGGATTTTCTCGAAAGCCTTGCGGCGATACTCGGGGTCCGGGTTGCGAAGACCGAGCTTCGCGTAGTTTAGGATTGGCGTCAGCGCGTTGTTCAACTCGTGGCAAATTCCCCCGGCAAGCACGCCGAGACTGCTCACGCGCTGCAACGCGACGAGTTGCCGCCGTAATGACTCCACCTCTTCGATCGAAGGAGGGGCGACAACCACGGGAGCTTTGACGGCCCTCGGGACGCTTGGGCGTGTGCCTGCCGAAAGCTTCGGCGACGTTCCCGGTTCGTTGTTCGGTTTTGATGCGGAAGCCATCGTCCCCTCAGAACCCGGACCATCGTGCTAGCCAGTTTCCGACCCCCTTCGTATCGGCCGGTTTGAAGGCTGGGATGAGTCGCCTTCACGTCTTCCAAGCGTCGGCGTTTGCTGAGGAGGAACAGAGAGTTTAGACAGGCGCGAGCCGACTTCTCGCTCTTCTGTGACCGTTCTAAGTTGCCTACCCAGCGAATCCAGCGACGACGTTTCAAATCCCCGACGCGGGCATTTGAGAATAAAGTCCCTGAGCCTCAATGTACGCCTCAACCCCCCGTGGCACCATGAATCGCACAGAGCGTCGTTCCGCCATTCTTTTGCGTAAGTCTTTCGAGGCGATCCCCACGGGAGGGATCTCCACAGCGCGAAGGGGTTTTGTGTCCGACCCGAAACTCGGCAGAGTGTCCGTTGCGACAGGGTTGATGTCGATTCCCGGGCGGTTCACGACCACGATCGTCGCCATCCTCGCAATCGCCTCGGGCTGCCGCCAGGTGGGAAGGTCGACCAGGCTGTCTGCGCCGATCAAAAAGAATAATTCATCACCGGAGCGTTCTCGACGGACTTCTTCCAGGGTCTCGACACTATAATGGGGACCAGGACGATTCGCTTCGATCTCAGAGACCGAAAACGCGGGATGCCCGGCGATCGCGATTCGGACCATTTCAAGGCGATGAGCGACAGGAGTGCGCTCTCCCGTCTTGTGCGGCGGCGCACCGGCGACCACGAACCAGATCCGATCCAGCGCGCAAGCCTCACGGCATTGCTCAGCCAGGATCAGGTGCCCCAAATGGATCGGGTCGAATGTGCCGCCGAAGAGCCCCAGTCGCATGGCCGTCAAATCCGTGTGGACAGGTGTGCAAAAATCGGGTCAAGTGGTTGAATTGCTGATGACGGATGATCGACCCTCCCCGCGATCCGTCGCCGTTTCTTCGCCATTCGTCATCCGTCCTTGCCATCCTCTATTCCAAAGCAACCCGACGATAGGCCTCTGTGATGAGCGCTGTCAACGTCAAACGCCAATCCGCCTGGTTCGGGATCGATCCCGAGGGCGATGCGGCTGCGCCTGTGTTGAAAGGGCCGTTCGCGGGGGTTGTCTTCAACATTCCGGTCGATCAAATCTTTTCGTATCGGATTCCCGAAGGGTTGGCCCCGCTGTTGATCCCCGGTCAGCGAGTAAAGGTGCCGTTTGGACGAGGGAGTACCCCGTCGGTCGGGTATTGCGTCCGCGTCGATACGCGGCTTCCGAAGGGGGTCGAGCCGGGCAAGGTCAAGGATCTGCTTGAGATTCTCGATAACCCTCCGCTGATCGACCGGAACATGCTGGAACTCACGCGCTGGCTGGCCCAGTATTACGCTTGCGCCTGGGGCCAGGCGCTTGACGCCGTGGTCCCCGCCGGAGTGAAGAAGCAGGCGGGCACTCGTGTGGGTACGTTCCTCGTGATTCCCGATGACACGCGGAACAACCTCGACGCGGTTCTCGCGGAGCTGCCACCGAAACAGGCTGAGGCGCTTGCCGTTCTTGCCCGATCGGATGAGCCGCTGACCGTCTCTGATCTCTGCCGATTGGCCAAATGTGCTCCGGGACCGCTGAACACGTTGCGGAAGCGGGGGCATATTCATGCCGTGAAACGTCGAACTAAGAAAGCCGCGCCTGACGAAACACCGCACGATCGCGCCGAGGCCGAAAGGTCGCGCCCCGCGTTGACCCCCGAACAACAAGGCGTCCTCGACCGACTTACTCCCGCGCTCGAAGGTGATGCATTCGCCACGTTTTTGATTCACGGGGTGACGGGAAGCGGCAAGACCGAAGTGTATCTCAGCGCGATCGAAAAAGTCGTCGCGCGGGGACGGGAGGCGATCGTCCTGGTCCCCGAAATCAGTCTGACACCGCAGACGATCCGCCGGTTCAAGAGGCGATTTCCTCGCGTGGCCGTTCTTCACAGCCACCTCAGCGATGCTGAGCGCCATCGCCACTGGCAGAGCATCGCCGCGGGAGAAATCCAGGTTGTCGTCGGCGCACGCTCCGCCGTGTTCGCCCCCGCGCGACGGCTCGGATTGATTGTCATCGACGAAGAACATGAAAGCACATTCAAACAAGAAACCGCGCCGCGATACCATGCCCGCGATGTGGCCGTGAAGCGAGCCCAGCTCGAACGCATCCCCGTTTTGCTCGGCTCGGCAACGCCCGCGCTGGAAACATGGCGAAACGCCGAGACCGGTAAATATACACGATTGCACATGGCGGAGCGCGTCGGCGGCCGGCCGATGCCCGAGGTCGCCCTGATCGACCTCCGCCACGAAAAGCTCCCGCTCGGCGGTCTGAGCGAGACCCTTCGCCAGGCGATGATTCGGGCCCTCGACGATCGTGGTCAGATCATCCTCCTTCTCAACCGGCGTGGTTTCCATACTTATGTCATTTGCCCCAATCCAAACTGCGGTCAGATCCTGAAATGTGATGCGTGCGACGTCTCTCTGACGTATCACAAAGGGCGACGACTGCTCATCTGTCACGCATGCGATGCCGAGCGCCCGACTCCTCCCGCGTGTCCCTATTGCCAGAACGCAAAGCTTCATTACGGCGGCATCGGCACAGAGCGGCTCGAACGCGAAGTCACTCTTGCGTTTCCAGATCGGGTGATCAAACGGATGGACTCGGACACGATGAGAACGCCGGGAAGCCACGAGGCGGTTCTCTCCGCGTTCAAGGCGGGCGAGGTCGATATTCTGCTTGGCACGCAGATGATCGCCAAGGGGTTGGACTTTCCGAATGTGACGCTCGTGGGCGTGGTGAACGCGGACACGGCGCTGCACATGCCCGACTTTCGAGCCGCCGAGCGGACGTTTCAACTCGTCGCCCAGGTCGCGGGTCGAACCGGCCGCGGTGACCGCCCCGGAAAAGTTCTGGTGCAAACTTGCTCTCCCGACGTCCCGGCGATCACCTGCGCGATTCATCACGACTACGAGGGGTTCGTCGCGAGTGAGCTGCCGATGCGTCAGGGTGCCGGGCTGCCGCCCTTTGGCCGCCTTGCGCGAATCATGGCGCGCGGACCGGAGGAAGGAGTCGTTCGCGAATATCTCGAAGCACTCACGTCGGCATTACGCGATGCCGCCCCTCCCGGCGTCCGGCTTCTGGGACCGGCCCCCGCTCCCGTGCTCAAGATCCGCAACCTGTTCCGCTACCACTTGCGAATGCACGCTGCGACGCCCAAACCCCTTCAAGAGCTGCTCCACACCATCCCGGCGACAGTCCCCGTGCCGAATGGGGTCGAGCTGGCGATTGATGTGGACCCGGTGAGCATGTTGTGAAGCGTTGAAAACGCTTTGAAGATCAGAGAATCTTTGTCTTTTACGACCACGGGATTTCAAGAATTTTTCATTAATGGAAATTTTTCTTTTTCACTCTTGACGCTGACGGGGGGGGCTATACTTTCAAACTAGTGGAACCCTGAGCCACGGATACGAGTCGAAATTCCCTCCCGAAAGGTCGCGAGCCATGATCACCCATCATGAAGGCGGATCTAAACCTCTCGGTGCGACTCTCATTGAACTACTCGTGGTGATTACGATCATCGGGGTCGTGAGCGGGTTGGTGCTTGTCGCGATTTCGTCGTCGCGGGAGACCGCGAGGCGGATCCAGATGCGCCGGCAATCTCAAGCAGATCGGGCTCGCTCTTCAGAGCTATGCGGTGGTTCACAATGTTCTTCCATTGGGATATGGCGGCGGTGGGAATGGGTTATCATTTCTCGTCGCGATTCTTCCTTATGTGGAAAATCAACCGTTGTACGACTCTGTGAATATGAATGCCGGGGCGAGTTGGACGGTACAGTCGACCTCGCTCTCGACCTATCTCTGCCCGAGCGACGGACTCGCTCGGATCGAATCCTATGGTGGCGCGACAAATTATGCGGGGAACCAAGGATCTGGATTCCAGAGCTTTGAATACAACGGAGCCTTTTCACATAGTAATCCCGTCAGGTTCGCCGACATCACTGATGGGACAAGCGATACAGTCGCGGTCAGTGAGTGGCTAACCACCAGGGACACGGGTTTCACTAGAGATTCAGATCGGAGTGTGTTCCATACGAGTCAAAGGTATCTTCAAAAAAATGAGTTGAACAAATTTATCCAATTGTGCGAGAGCGTCGATCCAAAATCCGCTCAGATCGCACCGATGATGATCGGCGTTCGCTGGACGCATGGTGATTTTGGGCATTCTCTCTACAATCATGTGATGCCGATCCAAAAGAGTCATTGCACGAATGGCGGAAATCACCAAGAGGGCGCATGGACCGCCAAGAGCCGGCACCCTGGTGGCGTAAATTCGGTCATGGCGGACGGGCACGTCGTCTTTTTTCGATCATCCATCGCTCCCTCCGTGTGGAGCGGCTTCGGAAGCCGAAACGGGGGCGAGATTGTGACGGTCGATACCAATTGAAGCACCGAGGCGCGTTTTGTCCCTTTTTCTTCAAACCGGAGTATCTCTCATGTTTCAGATTTCGCGATTCACGTCTCTTGCAGTGGCATTTCTGATTCTTCTTGCGACACCGATTTGCTACGCTGCGGCTGTGATTTCCCTTAGTACTCCTGCGTCGGCTCTAAAGTGGCAGAGTAGCCCGCCTGCAACTATCGCTTAGGCCGCTCGCCAAAATAGATTGCTCGTTTGGCTCACAGATTGACTTGGAAAGCCCGGTGCTTTGAGTCTCTGCCGGGCGATCTAATTTGGCGAAAC
>JAYVYS010000437.1:0-2026 GCA_043784005.1 Isosphaeraceae bacterium | reverse complement strand
GTGGAACTCTGGGTGGACGCGGACCGGCCCGGTGATCTCGACTGGCTTGATGCGGTTCTACCCGCATGGCGAGGCTGGGCGGCGATCGTTGCGGAACGTTCCAGTCTCGACAAACGCTGGAACCAGCTCGTCGGCGCGTCTCGCCTGAAATCGGAGACGGAGGAGAGTCACCTACGAAAGGCGAAACTCGATGCGCTCGCCGAATTTGCCGCCGGTGCGGGACATGAACTCAATAATCCGCTCGCGGTGATTGTGGGCCGCGCCCAACTCTTGCTCGTCGCAGAGACCGATCCCAAGTCCGTGCGATCGCTCCGCGCGATTCTCACGCAGGCGCAGCGGGCCCATCGGATCTTGCGAGACTTGATGTATGTCGCACGTCCGCCCGAGCCCCGACCTCGGTTTTGCAATCCCGACGAGATCGTTCGTACCAGCGTCCGGGATTTTCGATCCGAAGCGGAAGATCGCGACGTGCGGCTTTCCGCCGAGATTCAAGAGCCATTGCTTCGTGTCTGGACCGATCCCGACGCACTCCGTCACCTCGCGGATTCGCTGATTCGAAATGCCCTGGAAGCCACCCCTCCGGGAGGGCTTGTCAAGTTTTCGGCCGGAAACGACGGCAAGACACTGAAGTGGTCGGTGCAGGACAGCGGCCGAGGGATCACGCCGGTTGAGGGACTCCACCTTTTTGACCCCTTCTTTTGTGGTCGAGAGGCCGGACGCGGCTTGGGAATGGGTCTTCCGCGCGTGGCGCGTTACGTCGCGCTCGCGGAGGGCGAGATGCGATGGCATTCGCTTCCCGGAAAGGGGGCGACGTTCTTGATCCGCCTTCCCCTCGCCGAGCCCCCCAAACCGCCGGATCTCTCGGGCGACGGAGCGAAACCATCGCCTAACCTTGGCGACTCCCGCCCCGCCGTTGCCTGAAAATCAGGCGATCACTGCCGCCGCCGACACCATTGCGTCGGCGATGGAGTGGCACTCGACACATAAATAGGTGACGTTCAACGGCTCATCGTAGTCCCAGTGGTGACGTTCGAGGCGATGCCTTCGCCGGCACCACGAGCAGCAGTACGGCCGCTTGATCAAACCGAGTTGCTCACCGAGTGCCGCCGCATAGCGCGCCGAGCGTGTGCGAATGCGGCGTGGTTTGAGCAAGTCGAGGCTGATTTCCAGATGTCGGTGAAGGCAGGCGAATTTGACGTGTTGACGATTGCGACAAGCCTTTTTCATCGCGACGGACCCGTGTGAGGAACAAACCGCCACCCTTTTCGCACGCGGGGAAGCTGAGTTCCAATCCTTTAAGGAGATGCCCGGCGAGGCATCCCCCGCAAGCTCCTGGTCACACTCTGGCCGAGAGAAACATAGTGCAAAGGCGGTACCATGTCGAGAAGTTGACTCGTCAAATTCCACCGACGAAGCAGTGCGTCGGAGTTGAGGTTTCTCACGGGCTTGCCGATCGGATGATCGCGGTTCATGATGTTGAGATTCCGTCGCGGGCGAATGGCGTTGATCACCCAGGGAGATGCGAGCGTGAGCCCTCAACCATGGACACCCGATGCGGGAAAACCGTTCACTCGTAGAGACGTGTTGCGACATGGAGCCGCGGGACTGCTCGCGCTCGGGTCGATCGCGGAGAGGGGGCAAGCTCTCGCCGAGGAACCGGGGATCGACCCGGCGTTGATCGTAAGAAGTCGCCGCCCGATCGACCTGGAGACCCCTGTCTCAAAGCTCGACACGTTCCTGACTCCCAACAATGCGTTCTTCGTCCGGAGCCACTTCGGCGCTCCGATGCCGGGATTTACTCTCTGGCCGATCGAGGTCGGGGGGACGGTTTCCAGGGCGTTGGATCTGGACGAGGCTGCCCTGGGTGCGCTTCCGAAGGTCAAAGTAACTGCGGTCCTCCAGTGTTCGGGGAACGGCCGATCGTATTTCCGTCCCAACATCCCGGGTGTTCCTTGGGAGCGCGGGGCGGTCGGAAACGCCGAATGGGGCGGAGTACGCCTGGCGGATGTTTTGGGCCTGGCGGGGA
>JAYVYS010000436.1:0-6843 GCA_043784005.1 Isosphaeraceae bacterium | reverse complement strand
GGCCGATCGGCTCGAAGCGGAACAAAAACAACGAGATGAGAGTGACGATCAAGTGATATGAGGGGATGAAGTGATGAGGATTTCAAGGGTCGGGATCGGTGTGCGCGCGGAAGTGCCGATCGTTAAATTGGCAGGGGCTTCCCGACCTGTTCGCCGGGGTAAGCTTTGCCGATCGGGGAAGTTGAGATGGTCGAAGCGGATCATTTTCGAAGGGGCGAAAAATTCAACTGACAACGTTTCCACTCTTCGAGTATCTTTCCGTCGAAAAGTCTGTCAATCCAGACCGCTCTCCGGGAGTCCTGGTCTCGGCGTTCGCGCGTTCCCAAACGGACACGTCGCGTGGACCGATTTCATCACCGAACCGTGAAAAGGAGTAAGGCATGAGCGGTGTAAGAGTCCTTGTCGGCACAAAAAAGGGGGCGTTCGTCCTGACTTCGGACGGCAAACGCGAGCGTTGGGAGATCAGTGGCCCTCACTTCGCCGGATGGGAAATCTACCACCTCAAGGGTTCGCCCGTTGACCCTGATCGGCTCTATGCTTCGCAGTGTAGTGGCTGGTTCGGGCAGATGATTCAGCGCTCCAACGACGGCGGCAAGACGTGGGATCCGGTCGGCAACGCATTTGTCTACGAGGGCGTTCCGGGCACGCACCAGTGGTACGACGGCACGCAGCACCCTTGGGAATTCAAGCGGGTCTGGCATCTCGAACCGTCGTTGAACGATCCGGATACGGTCTTCGCCGGGGTGGAAGACGCCGCAATGTTTCGGACGCGGGACGGCGGCAAGTCGTGGGAAGAAATGCCAGGACTTCGCAATCACGGCTCAGGCCCGCGCTGGCAGCCGGGTGCGGGGGGGATGGGCCTCCACACGATCCTTCTGGACCCGACCGACCCCGCCCGGATCTTCATCGCCATTTCCGCGGCGGGCTGCTTTCGAACGGACGACGGCGGAACGACCTGGAAACCCATCAATCAGGGATTAAGGTCTCAATACATTCCCGACCCGACCGCGGAGGTTGGTCACTGCGTCCATCGGATCGCGATGCACCCCTCGCGTCCAAACGTGCTTTTCATGCAGAAGCACTGGGATGTTATGCGGAGCGACGACGCGGGCGACTCTTGGCACGAGGTCAGCGGAAACCTGCCGACCGATTTCGGGTTCCCGATCGACGTTCACGCCCACGAGCCTGAGACCGTCTACGTCGTTCCCATCAAAAGCGACGGCGAGCATTTTCCACCCGAGGGGAAGCTGCGAGTCTACCGAAGCCGCACGGGTGGAAACGACTGGGAGGCGCTCACAAACGGCCTGCCGCAAAGCGACTGCTACGTCAACGTGTTGCGAGAGGCCATGGCTGTCGATTCGATGGATGAGTGCGGCGTTTACTTTGGAACGACGGGGGGCCAGGTTTACGCATCGGCAGATTCGGGCGATCATTGGACCGCGATCGTCCGAGATCTTCCGGCCGTCCTCTCGGTCGAGGTTCAAACACTACCATGATCCGCGTGGTGATTCCGGCCCATTTGCGGACGCTCGCGCAGGTCGAGGGCGAGGTCGAACTTCGTGTCGAGGGACCGGCGACTCAACGCTCGGTCCTTGACGCCCTTGAAGCGCGCTATCCGGTCCTTCGCGGGACGATCCGCGACCACGTCACGCAGAAGCGCCGCGCCTTTTTGAGGTTCTTCGCCTGTGAAGAGGACCTCTCTCTTGAGCCGCCGGATGCTCTTCTTCCCGACGCGGTCGCCTCGGGTGCGGAGCCGTTTCTGGTGGTAGGGGCGATCGCCGGTGGATAGGCGATCGCGTGCGGTCGGTTAACGTTTGAGCGACGTCTCGGGAATGCCAGCCGCGGCCCGATCGGGAACGGGTCGTGCCGCGGCCTGCGTGGGGACGATTCCGATATGCTTTCGCAAGATCCTTCGCACTTCGATGATCGCTTCGGGATCTTTCTGAACGCCGTGATCGGAGCGGACGCGCATCTCGGACTCAACTCCGTCGATATGTGAACTTCGATAAGCCACGACGCCATCGGTGGTCGAAGCGACGGGTCCCGCGTACTTGGCCCCGATCAGTGAGTGGAAGGCAACCCCGGAATTCGGCTCCATGGAATGGAGCCCCATCAAAATCGGGTGATCGGTATCCAGGGTTTCGATACTCGTGGGCATCCGACGAAACTGGCGACGATCGAAGGCATCGGGATTGTCTTTGATGAGCTTGGAAAGAAGGTCTGAGATCTGGTCGGGGTCTGAGATCAGGTTCGTGCCGACCCGGCCGATCATGTTTCGACTGAGATCCGAACCTCGGTGGGGTGTCGCGAGAAACACGACTCGCTTCACAAAGGGAAGCGGCTCGAAGAAGAGATAACGTCGAAGCTCCGCGAGGATCTCGGGCGAACCGTTGATATCCTTGAACTGAACATCGGAGTGAAGTTGCCAGAATTTGTCGCCGCTCTTTACCGCCATCGCGTGGCTGAGCAGTCCTCCCATACTATGCCCGAGCAAGACCATCTGGCCAAAAGCGGGGTCGCTCCCGGTCGGATCGTAAATCTGCTGGGCCTTCAGAAGTGTTTCCCGAAGACCTGCCGCGGCGATCGGAATCGGCACGCCTGTTGGATACATATAAAGCATAAACTGATATTTTTCGCGGATCACGGGGTCGTTCAAAAGTTCGTTGATCATTGGAATCCAGGCGAGCGGGCTGGACATCAAGCCATGCACCATCACCACCGGAATTTTGCCGCGCTCGTAAGGCCGAAGCAGCATGAGGTTGGCCCGAGCGAGTTCTTTTCCAGGTCGAAACAGTCCACTCCACCGATAACGATTGAGGTCGGTTCGCGACCACATGTAGGCCAGAGGAGTTGTCAGGTCGGCCTCCACGGGGAGATCGGCCGGCGGGATCCCAACCCGATGCACGATTACGGGATCGACTAATTCAAGCGTACATTCGCGCGGCTCTTCGACACCTGTCGCAGGGTCGCGTAACCGCGAATTCGGCCGCAGGAACGCGGTCAAAGGAAACGCCATCTCGGGAGGGAGAAACCGTTCTTCCCCCTTGCCGGGGGTTGCCGGCCGGTGGATTCCGATTAATGGAACGCCAAGGCCATATTGATAGCTTCGCGTCTCCAGGCCTCCAACCTCGAAGTCGGAGGCGAGGATCACCTGGTCGACGTCCGCGGACTTCCAGGGCGAATTCTGTAAGACGACGCGGAGAACCTGCTTGCGTCCGTGGACCTTAAGTTCGATGGTGCCATCGGGCATGATCTGACCATTCGACTGGGCCGCGCGAATGAGTCGATCAAGGCCGCCGTTGTACAGGTCGCAGGCGAGCCGATACCTGGGGTCTGAAGGCTGCCTCCCTGCCGCGAGATCCGGGTCGAAGAGGAAGTCGTAAGAATAGGCGACAGCGTCGAGAAAGCAGTCGATCGCCTCAGGCTTACGCCAACGGTCGAGGCGTTTGCCTTCGATCCATGAAAGCTCCGCCAGCGCGTAAACGACTTCGGAATCCGCGCTTTCCTTAGCGATTTTTTCGAGGATATTCAAAGCGCCATGGGCGTCTTTGCGGTATCGACGTTCGACGTCGAAACGTTTGAGTGTTTCGAGAGTGCGTTCGCTCGGCTTATCCAAGCCGGAGAGACTACGTTGAAAAGAATCGTGGGTGCGGTCGGTCTTGCTCGGCTGTACGGTGATATCACCCCAGCCGATAAGCGTGGACGCAGCGACGGCGAGGGGAATCAGATTCATCGGCGGGCCACTCCTTGACCCCGACCAGCTTGAAGGGCGCGCTCCGCGCACCCGCCCGGAAGTCCCCGGGCCCAGGCATCATACGAGTGCGAGCCAAACGGTCAAGGTCAAGCTCCCGCACGTTGGCGACCGGATCAACAAAAGAGTCACCGTCCGTCGCTTGGGTCAATGAACGGTCAAAAGCTCGATCGCCGTGTGGGGCGCGGAATCGGTTTCAAGGGCCATTAAACGCTCCCAGATCTCCTTTCCGCGATCCACCCCCAGAACAGGGTCGACAAGCCCATGAAACTTCATGGCCAGTTGAGCGTTCGTCAGCGGATTTTTGTCGTGCCCGGGTGGGTACGAAACGATCGAGATATGCTCAGTGCCGTCTGTAAGAGTCACCTTGACACGGTTGGGAATGCCTGAGGGGTAACCGGCCGTGAGTTTGGGATCTTCGACCACCGTTGTTCGATTGATCAGATCGAGCAGCGCGGGGTCGGCGAGCCTTGCAGCGGTGAACTGCGCTGCCGAGACGGTTCCGTCAACGAGGGCGACTACCGTACAGTACGGCAGGCTGTGGTCCGCGGTTTCTCTCGTTTTGGGCCGCCACTTCTCCGGGTCCTGCCCAATGATCTCAACCGCCGTACGGAACGTCGCGATTTCGATCGAGGCGATCCGTGAGGGGTCGCCGATCACGGGGCGGAGTTCGAATGCCGCCGCGATGGCCGACTGACTGTGGTACTCCGCGGGAACGAATTTGATGGACGTTTTAGGCAGCATCCAATCTTGCGGAGAAGGGCCTCCCAACTTCTCCAAAGCGAACCGCCCGGAAACCTGTTGCCAGAACCCCATGTCACCCTCGAACAAGGGAGCGGGACCGGTCATCCCTTCCGCCGCGAGCATTCCCGCGAAGACCCCGTTTCGCGCCGCGGACGCGAAGGCGCAGCCTTTCCACATCGAGAGTTCGCCCGCACGAGTCAATCGAAGGGCTGTCCCCGTGGTGCCAGCGATTCCCAAGGCGTGGACGGCCTGATCATGAGTGAGCCCGAAGAGTTTCGCGGCGACCAGGCTGGAGGAGATGGATCCGTAGGTTGTGTGGTCCCATCCTCGGGCGCGGATACTGGTGGCATCGCAAAGGCGGCACTGAACTTCATAGGCGATCGCGGCGGCAAGAATCCAGGCCTTTCCATCCGCTCCCACCGCTTCTCCGGCGGCCATCACGGCAGCCCAGTTGTCGCTAGGATGTGCGGGTTCGAGCGAAAGGTAGGTGTCGTTACAATCGAGGTAACGGATATGGACACCGTTGGCGAATGCCGCCCAGTCCGGAGAAGAACGACCACCGCCCATGAGCGCCGCCGCAGGCGTTCCACTCACCTTTAAAGCCACCCTTCGGGCAATCGCGGGTGCCGGTTCGTGGAGTGCCCCCGCCGCGCATGCGAAGGCGTCGATGAGTCGACGCTTGGCCTCCGCAACGACCTTGCCGGGAAGATCCTCGAAGCGGGTTGAGAGCGCGAAATCCGCCAGTCGATCGGCCAAACTTACCATCTTTGACATCGTGGAGCCTCTTGGGTTCGTGTCAGCCGCATCATACCGACTGGCGGAGAGGCTTGGCAAACCCGCACCATTGCACCAGGGAAGGATTGAAATACGATCGGCTCCCCCCGTTCCGTCGTCAGATCCTCGCGATTGTGCCGTTGGAAATATCACGACTCTTCCTGGAATTCGACCGATCACCACCGCATTGTCAAACACGTGTCCAACAGGTTACGATCTCAAAACACGTCGCGAAGGGGGTGCATGAAGGAAGAGCCCGGGGGTGGTCGTTCGGGCTCGTGTACCTATCGACGCGGCGGAGGCCTGCACGACCGGAGAGCCGCCGCGATGAACGAGACATCCAGGAACGATTGCCCCGATTGCGTTGAAGGCGTGTCCCGACGCGAGTTTGTGCGCAAAGTCACCGGTGCCGCCGTCGCCGGAAGCATGCTTCCGCTGATCGGCGGGATCGGGCGCGCGATCGCGGGACCAACCGCCAAGTCGGGTGCCGAGACCGCCGTCAAACGGTTCTACGATACCCTTGACGACGCCCAGCGCAAGACTATTTGTTTCCCATTCAACGACCCTTTGAGAGATCGAATCAACGCCAACTGGGCCATCACCAAGCCCAAGATGGAAGACATCTTCAAGAAAGATCAGCTCGTCCTTCTCGACGAGATCTTCAAAGGAGTCGTCAGTCCCGACGGCTACGAACGCTTCAAGAAGCAGATGGAAGACGACGATGGGGGCTTCGACCAGTACCACGTCGCGATCTTCGGCACCCCCGGCAGCGGTGCGTTTGAATGGGAGTTGACCGGTCGTCACCTCACGCTTCGCGCTGATGGCGATAGCGTCGCGGGCGCTGCCTTTGGAGGACCGATTATCTATGGCCACGGGGCGGGTGATTCCGTCAAAGGATTGCCGGGAAATGTCTTCTACTACCAGACCCAGAAGGCCAATGAGGTCTTCACCGCCCTTGACGGCAAGCAACGCAAGGCGGCCCTCTCAGCGAAAGCACCCAAGGAAGACGCGGTCACCGTGCAGGGTAGCTCGGGACATTTTCCGGGCCTGGCGGTGGGCGAGCTCGCCTCTGACCAGAAGGAACTCGTCCAGAAGGTCTTGAAAGTGATCCTCGCCCCCTATCGCGAGGAAGACATCGACGAGGCCATGGCCATCATCAAGGATGGCGGCGGGATGGATGCCCTTCACATGGCGTTCTACGAGTCGAACGACATCGGTGCCGACAACGAATGGGACATCTGGCGGATCGAAGGCCCGACCTTCGTCTGCCACTTCCGAGGCGCGCCACACGTTCACGCCTACTTGAATATCGCTAAAAAGGCGTGACCACGCGAGATGATGTAGGGTTCGTCTGCCGGACGCACCCTACATTTTGTTCGCAAACAAGGCGGTCTCTCTTCTCGACGCATTCCAAACCGAGCGACGCCCGCCACCCTTGGTCTGGAGTCGAGCCTGAGATCCTGAGTAGCCCTAACTAAGGAATAGGCCGTGAATAACTTCCCGATTTCACACGGGCTCAGGGACAGCCCGGTAGTTCCACTTGGGGAGGAACTTGTCGAAGACGATCTTCATCG
>JAYVYS010000435.1:0-6665 GCA_043784005.1 Isosphaeraceae bacterium | reverse complement strand
TCCAGAGCAGTTCACCAAGCGCGGTCTCCCCCGAGTCCGACTTCGCCAGAATAATGGGGCCGACCACCGCCAAGCATCCTGCGACCGTGTAGAGGCTTGCGAGTAACTGGTTGGGAGGCCATGACATCCGTCCCCTGTTCACGAGGATCACCAGCCCGTAACCGATCGCCATGACGAGCAGAATCGCGTTGAAGACGGGTCCCGTGGTGGAGGAACTGGCTAACGTCCCCGTTTTTGTAGCCGTGCGCTTGGTTGCCATCGCCGGAATCATCTCGTCTCAAAGGAACCGACTTCGCCCAGATTACCCTGACACCCCGCCTCCCGAAGTCAAATCCTCTCCGCTGTTAAACACGGTGAAGAGGTACGGTTGCGTCGAGTTTTGCTTCAGAGACGGCCCTGGAAAATCCGAATTGAAGGATAACTGCGTGCGAATTGGGAATCGTTCCGATCTCAAGCACGCTTGAGGACACACATAGGGCAGCGATTGTGACCTTTCGTCACTTCTTGAGCTGGAAGCCGCTGTTCTACTCTGGACTCCTTCCGGCTTTGAAGGTCCTCGGCCCGTCTCGTGGGGATGCGCTCCTGGGTGCGTTCGGCAGACTTCTCGCCTCCTGGCCTCCGCGACGTCGCGAACTCTTCCGCTCCCTCACACGTTTATCGCGCGTCACGAACGCGAACTGGGACATTCCCAAAACTCAATCGCGTCTCGAAGGGAACGTCCTTCGTTACCTTGCGAGAGACTGCCGGCTCGACGGCGGAACCGAAGCGGAGTTCTTCGCGAGGTTCGACGTCTCGGGATTTGAACATCTCGACAATGCGATCAGGCAAGGCCGGGGTGTGATTCTGGTGGGGAGCCACCTGGGGGCCCACCTCTCCGCCAACCACTGGATCTTCCGTCGTGGCTTGCCGATGAAGATGCTCATTCAGCGTCCGCAGAGGGTCTCTCTCTATCAGAGCGCAAAGTACGACATCGCGGACGATTCCAACCCGCAATCCGGCTTCTTTCTCAAAAGAAACCTACCGCCCGAGGAAGCGACCAAGCGGATCTTTCGCACTCGCAGGGCCCTGCGTGAGGGAGAGATCGTCTATCTGATGGGCGACGTTCCCTGGACAGGTGCGAACACACAGTTTGCGCGATTCCTTGGATATCGCCGACCATTTCAATCGCTCTGGGCCGAGTTCGCGGCGCGCTTTCGATCGCCGGTGGTGACGGTCACATGCACGCATCTGCCCGGGGGCCGGTACGCATTAAGCTTCGAGCCAGGCGGGATCGTTGAGAAAGGGGATGAGAGCGCGGCGGTTGCGCGATTCCTCTCCAGGCTGGAGACCAAAGTCGTTAATCATCCCGAAGACGCGGCGGCCTATCTGCTCTGGTCCTGTTACGGATCACCGACCGATGGCCAAGGCAAATCGCGTCGAACGCCCACCAGGCGGCCGATCAATGTACCGCAATCCTCATCATCGTGACCGATCCGACGGAAGCCGCTATTCCGCTGGAAGAACCGTCGCGCTCGCGGGACGGATCGGCTCAACCTCGTTGTTCTCCGACGCCGCGACCACCGGGGCGCTAATATGCTCGGGGTCGGTCACGACTTCCTCGCCCTCATCCAATCCCTCGGTAATTTCCAGCATGTTTGGGGTAGCCTGGCCGAGACGAACTTCCCGCCTTTCGAGGCGATCATCAAGCGCGACATAGCAGACGTCGTGTCCATCTTCGGATGTCACGGCCTCGGTCGGGACTGCGAGAACGTCGGTCTTCCTTGTGGTTTGAATCGCCACCTCGGCTGTCATTCCCGGCTTCAGACCCAGCGGAATCGAGTCGAGCTTGACCTTGCTCACAAAATATTTCACGTTGCTAAACCAGGATGCGTCGGTCGGCAACGGGGCGACCGAAACGACATGCCCGTAGAATTCGCGCCCATCGAGCGCCTCGATCCGGACCGTGACGAACATCCCCGGCCGAACCTCGTCCACGACGGTCTCGTGAATCATGGCATTCACTTCCATCTTCGAGAGGTCGGGAAGGAAGAAAAGGCGTTGTTTCTGCCGGACCGAGAGGCCCGGCTCGATCCGGACCTGTCGCATATCCTCGTTGGCGTAAATCAGGAATCCGTCGTGCGGAGCGCGGATCGTACAATTCTCGATCTGTTGCCTTAGATACGCGAGCCGCTCTTCGTTACGTTTCAAGCGACGACCCTGATAATTCTCGATTGCTTCGGCCCCGCTGACCTCGCTTTGCAGGATCTTGAGATATTTTGGTGCGCTAAATTGCTTGAAAAGACGGAGGCTTGTCTGGCCTTGCGAGAGCCCAAAAGCCATCCGGGCCAACGCCAGCTCGTCGCTTGACACCTGAGCCTGTGGGAAATAGCCTTTTTCAACCATGCGGCGGGTCCAGCTCAAACGGTCTGTGGCGCGTTCCATATCCGATCTCGAGAGTACGATCCGCCCCTCAAGTTCTTGGAGATTTTGAACCATCAACCCGTCGCGGTATTCGAGGACCGAAGTCCGGGCCACATCCAGCGTGAGCACGGCTTGTTGGTGGTCGGCCTTGGCTCGAAGAACGTTCATCTCCTGCTGGCGATCGAGCTCCTCGTAGTCGGAGGAATCCAGCACGCAGAGCACGTCGTCTTTTTTCACCACCGAGCCGTCAGGGATCACACTCAGGATCGTGGAAGCACCTCCCGCGACCATGGATCGACCGCGCACGCCCACATCGAGAGACTCGAGTTCACACTCGATCGATGTCGCATCCGAACTCTCCACCCGTCCACCTGCCATCATCACCACATTAAGGTCGGTGCGGCGAACCGGGGTGGTCGCAAGCTTGGCGAGCGGATCCTTTCGGGATAGGATCGAGCCGAAAGGCGACGGGACAAGGGCGAACATCAAACCGCAGAGTGCGATCATCAATCCCACGCCGACAATCCCATATCGCCAACCGTTACGACGTCTTCGCATCAGATTCACTCCAACCAATCACGGAACGCGCTGCGGAGCTTTCCGCGGCATGATCGTTACCTTCGACCTTCGAGATTTGGGCCGCTTTTGTCGTGATCTTCGCGAGTCCGATGAGGTCTCAACGCAGAGCATCCCGGTGGGGGCGACACGGAGCGATCTCGCGTAAACTCTGGAATCTCAGTGAGTCAGGCGGGGAAAAAATCTGGCACGAAAAACGACACCAGGGGAAGGCGGGGGTTAGGCTGCGATCGAAAAATCCGACACCGCTGTCAGTCAATGTAAAACATTTCTTCGACAGCAACAAGATCAGAATGAAGTCGTCATGACGGATCACTTCCAATTTTGAGTCGAAGACACTCTCCTTGTCGGATGATGCGAATACTTCGATAATAGCGAACGCTGGCAAGGATGCCATGTACCTCAAATGGGGTTACATTAAAATTGTAGGACGAATCCTCCCGGTTCGGGAAGGGGACTGCGTGTCGAGAGTGGAATTATCGAGCCGACTAACGCGAGTGACATCCCGGTCCGGATTGAAGCCGGAACTCCTTGCTCCTGCTGGAGATCGGCGCTGTCTGATCGCGGCGGTCGAGAATGGTGCCGATGCGATCTACTTCGGGCTTCAGCGTCACAACGCGCGCGCCCGCGCCACCAATTTTGACGGCGCGGAATTGAATGAGGTCATGGACTTGCTCCACAAGCGAGGTGTGAAAGGCTACGTCGCACTGAACACACTCGCCTTCCCTCGCGAACTGGCGGACCTTGAGTCAACAATTCGTGAGGTCGCGGAGGCGGGCGTCGACGCGGTGATCGTGCAGGACCTTGGAATCTGCTCCTTGATCCGTGCGATCACACCGGACCTGGAAATTCACGCATCCACACAGATGTCGGTAACAAGCGAGGAAGGAGTGCGCCTTGCCAAGAGGCTCGGCTGCTCTCGCGTCATTCTGGCCCGGGAGCTTTCTCTCGACGAGATCGAAAAAGTTCGCCAAGCTTCGGAGCTGCCTGTCGAGGTCTTCGTTCACGGGGCGCTCTGCGTCGCGTATTCCGGCCAGTGTCTGACCAGCGAGGCCCTTGGCAGCCGTTCTGCCAATCGTGGCGAATGTGCGCAGGCGTGCCGGATGCCTTACGAGATTGTTTGCGATGGCGAGCTTAAAGACCTCGGCAACATTCAATATCTTCTCAGCCCGCAAGACCTGGCCGCCTACGACCTGATTCCTCGCCTGATCGACCTGGGAGTCGCCAGCCTCAAGATCGAGGGGCGATTGAAAACTCCCGAATATGTGGCCAACATCACCCAGCATTACCGTCGAGCTATCGACGCGGCGTGGGACCAGCGTGATTCCGAGATCACGCCCCATGATGTTCGCGAAATGGAACTCTCGTTTTCCAGAGGCTTCAGCCACGGCTTCTTCGATGGGACCAATCACAAGGTCCTCGTTCGTGGCGACTACGCGAAAAAGCGCGGAATCTTTCTCGGGACCGTGGCCGCTGTCACTGCCCAAGGGCTCCGCATCGATCTTACCGCCCCTCTGAAATGTGGTGATGGTCTGGTCATCGACGCTGTCGAGTCTTCTAGCCTGCCCGAACAAGGCGGCCGGGTTTACGAACTGATTCGCAACGGACGCGAGCCAATCTCTTCATCCGAAGAGATTTCCAAAGGGCTCACGGAGATCCGCTTCGGAAGGCACGACGTCGACCTGAGAAAAGTCCGCCCCGGTCAGAGCGTCTGGAAGACAGACGACCCCGAGTTGACGCGACGCCTCCGCAAGACCTTTGAAGGTGCCCCGCATAGGACGATAGCACTCGATTTTAATGTCACCGCCGAGACCGGTAAACCTCTCGTCATCGACGCCCGAACCGCGACCGGTCTGCACCGGCGGGTCGAATCCGACGTAGTCCTTGTCCAGGCCGAACGGCTCGCTGCGACCCAAGAGCTTTTTCAAGACCAGCTTGGCCGCCTGGGCGGCTCGATCTATCACCTGGGTACGATCACCGCCAAGATCGTTGGCGGCCCGCTCGTTCCGAAAAGCCTCTTGAATGGCCTGCGTCGGCGGCTCGTCGAATCGCTCGAACGGATCGCGGACTCCTCGCCGCCGCGAACCCTGACGCCCGGACCCATGTTGCCGAGATTGAAAGCCTCCATCGAGGCAAAGATCGCGGCCGAGATCCGTTCTGAAGATTTGCCGAGCCTTTCCGTCCTCTGCCGCACGACTACTCAAATTGAGGTCGCGGTTGCTCAGGGAATCCAAACAATCTATGCCGAATATCAAGACATCAAAGAATACAGACACGCCGTTGAAGCGGCCCGTCAGGGTAACGCTGAGATATTTCTGGCGACGCCGCGGATCGAGAAGCCGTTCGAGGGGAATCTTTTCAAGTTCCTGGCAAAGCAAGGGGGCCGACGGCATTCTCGTCCGCAACGCGGGGGGGATCGAGTTCTGCAACGTGAACCGCATCCCCTTCGTGGCCGACTTTTCCATGAACGCGGCGAACGAGCTGACGGTGGAACTTTTGAAGTCGCTGGGTGCCCTCCGCGTCACTGCTTCCTACGACCTGAATGTCGACCAGCTTGACGACCTGCTCGCGGCCTGTCCCAAGGAATGGCTGGAGGTGGTCATTCACCAGCAGATACCGATGTTTCACATGGAGCATTGCGTCTATTGCGCCTTCCTCTCGCCGGGGACCGACGCGACCAACTGCGGACGTCCCTGCGACACGCATGACGTGAAGCTCAAGGACCGAACCGGAGTGGAGCACCCGCTGAAGGCCGACGTAGGTTGTCGTAACACGTTATACAACGCCACGCCGCAAAGCGCCGCGGAGTATCTGGAGCGCTTCATCTCTCATGGAGTCAGACACTTGCGGATTGAATTCCTGGACGATCAACCCGCGACCGTAGAGCGAACGATCGGACTGTATCGCGATGCTTTGACCGGTCAACGGGATAAGCGAACGCTTTGGCGCGATTTGAAGGCGACGGGGCGATACGGGGTGACGCGTGGACCTTTGATCGTCCTATAATTTAGAGGTATCCGCATTCGAACCGTTCAAATGTCGCCATGGTTTCTGTACAGTCACCATTCGATTCTGTTTACACATCTAGCCATTCCCTGTGCTGTATCGAGCTTGGAGATCAAGGCCGTGGGTACTCAGATGGCATACGCTCATATTACGCGCACTCCCGGAGTATGCGGGGGAAAGCCCCGAATCGAGGGGCACAGAATCCGTGTCCAGGACATCATGGTTGAGCATGAATGGCAGGCCCTTTCACCGGAAGAAATCTGTCATCAACATCCCGGTCTCACACTTGCCGAGATTTATTCCGCCCTGGCCTACCTCCATGACCACCGGGACGTGATCATTGCTGATCTTGATGCAGATCGACGAGCGGTTGAGGATTTTCGCGAGCAACATCCCAACGAGGTTCGGTGAATCCGATGTTATCCGGATACGCCGATGAGAACGTAAAGGCTGCGATTGTCCAGGGTTTGATTTTACGAGGTATGGACGTCGTAACGGCGCAAGGTCGCGAGCAGCGGAACACGGATAACGACGTTCTCCTCGATACCGCTTCGGCAGAGAGCCGCCTGCTCCTGACGAACGACGCCGACTTCCTGCGTATTCATTCAGATCGGATGAAGACGGATAGAAGCCATGCTGAAATTATATTCTGGCCTCAAGACTGACCGATCGGAGAGGTGATT
>JAYVYS010000434.1:0-5244 GCA_043784005.1 Isosphaeraceae bacterium | reverse complement strand
CGTTCCGTAGGCTGGGTCGCGACCCGGCAATTGTCATGGTGATGAGTTCGGCCACGCGGAATCGTGCTGGGTCCAGACCCAGCCTACAGAACCTTCAGCTATTCAACGATGTCTCGCTCATGGCCGCGTGAAGTATAGCGTCTCTCGTTCGCGGTGCGATTTCGGATCGCCTCCGACACTCAGCGCCGATTCGCCAGCCGCTTTTCCCGGGCGCGACGTGCCCGACGATTCTCGACTCGTGCGGGCGGCTCGTGGCCATCGCTGAAACGAACTTTCGGCAAGACGATTGACGGTGTTACTGGTAACTCCGGAGCCTCGCGCGTTTCAAACTTAGGCTCGGGCTCAGGGGCCTTGATTTGCGGCAGGGGCCGCGCGATGGTCGCGACCGGGGGCGTCGCCGCTTTCTTGCGAACCGCGGCAGGACCGAGATATCGACCGGTGTCGATCAGGATGTTAAAGGCTTTGCAGAAGCCTCGGCTGTACATCGCGATGTATCGCTTCACCTGTGCCAGGGGCTTGGGAACATTCACGGGAAAGCCCGCCTCGGCCCCCCTTCGTTCGCGCTCATCAAAGTAGTTCAAGCCGTCTTCCTTGAACTTTTCCAGCCTGGCGATCTGTTCGCGGATGAACGCGATCATAAGAGGGCAGCCCGGCTTGATCTCGCCGGGTTCTTGCGCATGTCGGATGTCGTAAGGAAGCCCGGCGAGGTCCCACATCAGCGTTTGTTGAGGTGGCTCCAACGTATCGCCTTCTTCCAAAAGGGCCAGGAGCGGTTTCCAACGGTGGATGAGCCAATCGCAACCGTGTGACGTGGTTTGGAGGCGCAGACTGATGAGTGCGGGATCTTTGGAAATCTCGGCACCCAGTTTCGCCGCCTCGATCTCGTGGTCGGCCTCCCACATGCTCTCGGCGCGCTCAATGTAGTAAGCGGTGAGAAAGGATTCCTCGCGCAAGGCGCGAACGTGCTTCACATAACTAATGATCAAATCATTGAATACCGATTCGTCGCGCTTGTCGACAAGCCTAACCAGCGGCTGCCATTCCAGAGTCGCCGTGGCGATGGCCTTTTCGGTTTCTTCATCGAGAACCGCCCCCGACGACGCGAGACCGTGCTGAAACGAATTGCGACGTGATTGTTCCTTGCCTTCGGGGGTGGTCGGGCCGCTGCTCTTTTGCGCGTTGATTCGGTTAGCGGTGACCTGGCGTACGCTGGCCATAGCTTTTGGCTCCGGGACGGGCGATGTTCGATCAAGTCGTCGGGCTCCATTGGACACCATCGAAATCGCGAGCGCCGGCGTTCACCCATTCCGAAAGCCATTCAAAAACAATCGCCCGAACTGGGATTTTGTTCAGGCGGCGTTAACGACTATCAGTCTGGCAACCCTCCGGCTAAACTAACCGGCTAACCTGGTGAAAAGCGACGCAAAAACGCCCTAAATTTTGAAACCATATAGGGTTTTGAACGACCACCGCTTGTCACAAGGCAAGCGTGATGAACCACCCATTTCAAGCCAAATTTGAACGCATTAAGAAAAAGGAGTGTTTTACGATGAGACTGGGCTCGTTGTCCTTGGTCGTCGTTCTGGTTTTGACGTGCCCCGGCCTGGAAGCCCAGGAGCCCGGCGGCTCAGAAAAAAACGCACCCGCAGGCAAGCCCGCTTCGACTCTGACGCCGGCGCGAGCCAATGATGGGAAGGCGATTTCCTCGCTGGTAGACACCTTCACCAAGGCGTTCAATTCGGGCAATGCGGCGGCGGCCGCGGCGACGTACACAGAGGACGCCCTCGTCGTCGACGAGGAGAACGCGCGTACCGAAGGTCGTGCCGCCATCCGCGATCAGCTCGCCGCATCGTTCGCGGAAGACCCTGGCCGGACCATCGTCATCAAAACCGAGGCGCTGCGGTTTCTCGGTGCCGACTCGGCGCTCGAAGAGGGCACGGCCACCGTACAACCTCCCAAGGGCGGCGCGCCTGAAATCAGTCGCTTCACGGTCGTCTACGTCAAGCGAGACGGCCAGTGGCTTCAGGCCGCCGTGCGTGACGAGTCGCAGGCCTGGGCGCTGACACCCCACGATCGCCTCAAAGAGTTGGAGTGGATGGTCGGAGATTGGATCAACGAGAGTCAAGACGCAGTCGTCCAGACCACCTGCAAGTGGACCGCCGACGGCAACTTCCTGATCCGCGAATTCACCATGAAAACCCGGGGCGAGTCGGTCCTGTCCGGCACGCAACGCATCGGGTGGGACCCGACGCGCCGCCAGTTCAAGACCTGGATCTTCGACTCCGAGGGGGGCTTCGGGGAAGGTTACTGGACCCGCAACGGTGACCAGTGGTCCATCAAGGCGGAAGGTGTTCGGCAGGACGGCCGGCATGCCTCAACGACCAACATCATCACACGAATGGGCAAGGATCGCGCGAGCTGGCAATCGGTCAACCGGACCATCGGGGGCGTCACGGTGCCCGGTATCGATGAGTTCATCATCGTCCGAAAGCCTCCTGAAGTCGGCAAATAACGCCCTCGCATTTCTCCGATTCGATCTCCCCTCTTTGAGGATAACGTTGATGAAACGAACTCTCTGGAAACTGGCGCTCAGCCTCGCTCTGACGCTGATCGCGCTCCCGTCCGACGTCTTCGCGGGTCGTGGTGGCGGCGGCGGGCGCGGCGGTGGTGGATATGGTGGTGGAGGCGAGCGCCGCGGTGGTGGATATGGTGGTGGAGGCGAGCGCGGCGGGTATGGTGGCATGAACCAACAGTCCATGGGCCATTCACCCGCGTTCAGTTCGCCACGACCTCCGTCCGGCAACTCGGCCGAAAGCCGAGATCGTAACCAAGGCGCGGCCAATCCCTACGCGGACGCAGGTGCCGCGGCCAATCGCAATCAGCCAAACCACTCCAACGCCGGCGCGGCCGCAGTCGGTGCGGGCGCGGCCAATCGCAATCAGCCGAACTATCCCAACGCCGGCGCGGCCGCCGCCGGTGCGAGCTACGCCAATCGCAACCAGCCGAACTATCCCAACGCCGGCGCGGCGGCAGTCGGTGCGGGGTATGCCAACCGCAACCAGTACAACCAGTATCATCCTGGCATGGTTAACGGCTACTGGAACGGTAATAACTCCGCCGCCTGGGGCATGGCGGGTTTGGGGCTAGGTATGGCCTCGGGAGTCGGTGCCTGGGGTACCGGTTCGTCGATGTATAACTGGGGCTATTCCGGGTATGGCAACCCGTACGCCTCCGCCGTCTCCCAGCCTGGCGCTCCACCGCAAGGGTCGGCGACGACGGCTTACGATTACTCCCAGCCGATCAGCACGACCGCCGCGACTCCAGAGCAACCTGTCGCCGACCAAGCGACCACGGCGTTCGACCAGAGCCGGGAAGCGTTCAAGGCGGGTAACTACCCCCAGGCCCAGCAACTCGTGGAGCAGGCTCTGAAGCAGATGCCCAACGATACGACGCTCCACGAATTTCTCGGCATCGTACTCTTCGCTCAGGGCAAGAATGACCAGGCCGCGGCACCGCTCTACGCGGTCTTGTCGGTCGGTCCCGGCTGGGACTGGACGACGCTGATCGGGTTGTATCCCGACGTCGACACCTACACCGGTCAGCTTCGTGCCCTTGAAGGCGACGTCAGGTCCAATCCCAACTCGGCTCCGGGCCGATTCGTGCTCGCCTACCAGTACCTGGCCCAGGGTCACGACGAAAGCGCCGTCGCCGAGTACAAAGAGGTCGTGAGGCTCCAGCCGTCCGACACGCTCTCGGCACAGCTCGTCGCGAAGTTCCAACCCGCCGGCACCAAGCCGCCTGTCACCCCGGAGGCCCCGGCCGCCGCGCCGGGCGTCGAGGTGAAGCTCGCCGGGAACTGGGCCGCGGCGCCGTCCAAAAACGCCAAGATCACGCTGGCGATCCAGAACGACGGACGGTTCACCTGGGCCGCCGTGAATCCAGGCAAACCCCCCATGACGATCACCGGCGCGTCGACCTTCGCCGATGGCCTCTTGACACTGGCCGCCCAGGGCAGCGGAGACGGTGCGCTGGTCGGGAAGGTGGTCTTTGAGGACCCCAATCACCTTAATTTCCGCCTCGTCGGCTCTTCGGCGACCGACCCGGGGCTGAGCTTCTCGAAGTGACGCTGTGAGGTCGTAAAAATGGTCCTGTGGAGTGCGGGAGCTGGCTCCCGCGCTCTACCTTCAATGCGCTCGATCCTCGAGGCGAAACTCATCGGCTCGGCTCTCAGGAGATCGATGTTGCGAAACGTGTTCACACAGCAACACATCAGGACTTATTTTTTGGGAGCGCTCTTGATGGGCTCTCCCATTTCCCTCCAGGCCCAGGAGGCGACCCCGCGGCCCACGATTGTCGACCCCCGGTTTCACTCGCCTCGGGCGACGGCGCGGACCTTCTTGATCGCGATGAATCTGGCCGAGGATGACCCGAAGCACATCGAGCAGGCGATCGCCTGCCTCGACCTGTCGGGAATCCCGGCCGCCCATCGCGACGGGGGCCGCAAGGCGTTCGAGTTGGAGCATATTCTGCGGTCGACCAACATTCCGACGATGGCGATTCCGGACGTTGTGGACGGACCGGAATGCACGATCGGAGAGGGCAAGGACATCAAGCTCACGCTCCACCGAGGAGAGGACGGACGTTGGCTTTTCGACAGCAAGACCCTCCTGGACTTGACCAGGATGCGGCTGTTCCTCTGGCAACGCGCCGTCGCGGCGGGCCAGGGGAAAGACGCTGGCGACGTAGCGGCCGATTTCCGGTCGCCCTACGCCATGTTTCGCACGTTCATCGATGCCCTCAAAAAGGATGACGTCGACACGGCCGCGCAGTGCCTCGACCTGACCGATATCCCCGACCCGGCTCGGCAGATCGTCGGCAGGGCGCTGGCGGTGAGGCTGAAAGAAGTCCTTGACCGGACCAAGTACATCATCCCCCAGGACATCCCGGACTCCTCAGGGTACCGCCCAGATTCCTGTTAAAATATCCTTTAAGGGTGTCTGGACGATTTTGCTTGCCCTGACGTTCATTTCCTCGGATTTGCGGCCCAGGAAGCGAGGCACCGCCTGTCGGCTTTGGCCTCCCAGACGTCCGAATCGATCTCCAAGCTCCAGTTTAGGCTTTAGAACAAGTCAAAGGGTCGTCAAGTGGAAATGAACGTGTAAGCGGAGCCCACCTGAGGGCAAAATGAACGTGTAAGCGGAGCCCACCCCAGCTTCCTTCGTTACGGTGAACGGTCCCACAGGG
>JAYVYS010000433.1:0-2539 GCA_043784005.1 Isosphaeraceae bacterium | reverse complement strand
CGCGTTTCTGAGCGCGGCCTTCATGGCGATTTCGGTCCCGGAACCCTCGGGGTCGAGCCCGCCGCTGGGACAAGCGTCACACCCTGATCCAGAGCCAAGGATCTCGCCGTGTATTTTCGCCCCGCGTTTGAGGGCGTGTTCGCGCTCTTCGAGAATTAAGATACCGGCTCCTTCTCCGGGAACCCACCCGTCACGTCGAAGGTCGAACGGTTTACAGGCCTTTGAGGCATCTCCCTGCCAGTGAGACATCTGTCCGAGCAGGCTCATGCGCACGAAGCTGAGCGGATGAATCTTTGAGTCGGCACCGCCGGTGATCATCACGTCGGCGCGGCCCCGCGCGATGATCCTCGCGGCTTCACCGATCGCGATATTTGAGGCAGCGTCGGCCTGGGTGATCGTATTGCTTGGTCCCTGACAGTCGAGCATGATCGAGATGTGGCACGCCAGCATGTTTGGCAAATATTTCAAGAGCCAGATTGGCGTGATCATCGGAATCGATTCGCGGCCCCACGTCTTATAGTCGAAAACGTGTCTGCCGCTCGATGCCTGGGAGATCGCGGGGGCAAGCTCGTCTAATTCGGAAGAGATCAAGCCGGCACCAAGATCGACTCCAAATCGCGTCGGATCGACACCGCCATCCACTAACCCGGCATCGGAAATGGCGAGCATCGCCGCGGCAACGGCGAGTTGGATGTCTCGCGCCATGTATTTTAAGCTCTTGCCAAGCACACGTTTATGCTTGGGGAGGGCAAACGCTTTTGGGTCGAAATTTTTGACCTCGCCCCCGGCGTTGATTGGAAGTCCGTCAACCTCGAAGGCCCGAATAGGCTCGACCCCGCCGTGACCGGACGAGAGGGCCGACCAATACGCGTCGGAACCGCATCCGATCGGGCTGATGATTCCCATTCCGGTGATGACCACGCGGCGTTCAGAGCGAAGCATGAAAACTCGTCGGTCTCTGCCGGATGAAAATGGGGCGTCCCTGCCAGGGACGAGAACCCCCCGCCAGCCTCGGGAAGGAAAAGCGTAGAAACGCTCAAAAATCAGTCGGAATCGGGAGAAACCGCGATGGCAGTTGTTTGGCCGTTGGATTCTATTGGCGTGATGTCAAGCTCCCGAGAGCGAGACTGCGCTTTTGCGAGGTCGAGAACACCGAGAAGCTGTTGCGTAAAAACAAAGTTTTTCGGTCCGAAAATCTGATTCGCCCGAGAATTGTCCAGATGCGCGAATACGATCTCGACCTCGGCAAGAAGTTCGTCGTTGAGGAACGCCTTGCAATCGACAACGGCCCCTTCGGCTCGAAGGTCCGTCAACGTTACCTCGTAGATCAGCTGATCGCCTGCGCAAGCCACTCCGAAGAATTCCGCCCTGGGGATCTTCGCGAGCACGACTTTTTCAGCGAACCCACCGGCCTCACCCACCAAGATCCCGCCAGTCTGTGCCAGACCCTCAATGATCAGGGACGCGGGCATCACCGGATAACCGGGAAAATGGTCGTGGAGATGATCCTCAGCGAGAGTCAAGTTCTTGATCGCGCGGGCGAATTGACCACTCCGGAATTCCAAAAACTTATCGATCCAAATCCATCGCATGGTCAGGAACACCCGCCTTGTCTCAGGCCAACGACGTTGCCTTCCTTAGAACGTCGAAAACATATCAAGAATCCCGATCGGCGCAGCGCGACGCAGCCGATCGAGACTCTTCGTCCGTGAATCCACCCGCCGGATTTACCGTTGAAAGTCCAACACGGAGCGATTCGGATCAGGAGATCTTACTTTGCACGTAATGAACCAGCATGTCGACGGTGTAAAGGTCGCCAATCTTCTCGACGTCGGGGTTGGCCGCGAAACCACTCAAGTCCGCATAGGGCATGCGGGTCTTGAGCTCTTCGAGCCCCTTGGCCGTCAACTTGCCGTTGTGAATCATGTCCGGGTCGGAAACAACGTTTTCGGGGAAGAGTTCGCCGCGGGGGATCTTAATCCCGAAGTTCCGTTCGAGCCGGAACACGATGTCGAGAAAATCGATCGACTCCGCGCCAAGATCGGCCTGAAGGGTCGCGTCGTGGGTCACATCTTCCTCATCCACCCCCAGCGCGTCGACCAACGTCGCTTGAACCTTCTGGAAGATCTCGTCTTGCGTAGGCATGTCATCCTCGGAAAAAAGAATTGGACCCGTTTATCGATCCCAAGGGGGGAAACGTGCTCGACTTCGCCGAAGACCGGGTGTCTCAATAAATCGTCGGCTATCTCATGAGAGCAACTTCAACGTCTCGGCCGACGGGAACGATTCCTGACTTCCGTGGCCCTTCCTGCCCCAACCGCTCAACTGGCGTCCTTCACTCGTACGCTATCTTGATGTTTTTTTTAAATCCTTGCAACCTCACAAGACAAACCCCTAAATCGGGAGAAATTCCCCGCTCGCGAAGTTCAGCTGATTGGTTTCTCGATGGAGTCTAAACCATATGTTCGCTTCGTGGGGCCGGCGCGGGCGATTCCTGGCCGTGTGGACCGATCCTGATCATTGCTTTCGACCCGACCGA
>JAYVYS010000432.1:0-2645 GCA_043784005.1 Isosphaeraceae bacterium | reverse complement strand
GTCCACGTGCCCCGCTTCAACGGGGATACGCTCCGCATCATCGAGTCTCACCTTGGAAGCGCGGGAGGTGCGGGCGTGGATCGATACGATCACGCGGGGCTTCCGCGCGATGGTCATCATCACCCGCTTGAGATGGATGCGCCGGACACCCAGGTCCGACGACGGGCCAAACGCCCTGTGATCGAGAGCCGCGACATCTTGATTCCAGGCGATGTCGTGCTCGGCCTCTGATGTAATCCTACGTCATGTTTGCGCGATGCAACGCCGACGCGATCATTTTTTAGGGCTCGACCACTGACGAACAAGCCGTGTGCAACCCTGGCGACCCGTTATGTTCCCGCCTTGTGAAAAACGCTCGGCTCGACGGGAGGGATGGCGTAGAGCCGGTTGTGGAGCATCAACTCGAATCCTTCGAGGTCGCCGAACAAGGCCGTGGCGGGCGTGGAATCCGTGCCGGAGGGAGTTCCAACCGGGTCGGGATAGGCCTGGAGAAGTGAAAGTCGGTCGGGCAGGGGAGGGTGGGCCGGGTCGTTGCTTCCTTCACTGCTGGTCAAGACCTGAAGACGCATCGCCGAATGTGACTCGGCTGGCAAACGAAACCAAAATGCACGGAAAAATGCATATAGGTTAGGAGCGTCAGGCTCGGCCGGATCGTAGTGTTCGAGGACCTCTCGAAAGAGGGGTTGAACGAGAGCGACTTTCACCAGTGCCGAGGCTGCGGCGCTGCCGCCTGCGATGGCCGCCGAGGAGCGATCCGCGCGGGCCTCTTGACCGCGCGCGATCGGGCCGAGCAGCCACGTCGCCACGCGATCACAGATTCGGGCCCAGGCCCCGAGCGGTCCGCGTGCTCGACTTCCGGATTGATCGAGGGCTTGGCGGAGTCCAGCGACGAATCGCGCCGAACGCGCGGCACGGGTCGCATCTCCGCGCGCCAGGTGTGCCAGTTCGTGAGCGAGAACCGCGCGAAGCTCGGCGAAAGTGAGGACGCGAAGCAACGGCAGCCCCAGAATCAACGCCTGCGAGCGACCCCATGCCACCACCCCGCAACAAGGGAGATACGTCAGCCGGATCTGTCCTGGAGGCTTCACCCCCAGCTTTTTGGCGACGTCGTTGACCGCCGAAAACAACAATGGAGCATCGGTGCGATCAAGGACGGGGCCGAGATCCGCGTCGGGATCGCGGGTTTCCGTCACGACACGGACTCCACCCAGAGCACTCAGTAATCCTGTCCGATCGTTAATCTCGTCGCGAAGCCAGGAGCGAACGACCGGAACGAAACCGCCGCAGAGAAGCATCAAAGCCGAGACCAGGACGACCCCTAATCCATAGGTCATCTCGACGCCCCGCAGCGCCCACCCTCTCAAGAGGAGTTCCAACGAGCCCACAAGCGGCGGTTCCGAGGGCGGCTCCGTGATGACGGAATCCGTACCCGTTGACATCCGCAGCCTGGCTCGAAAGGTCTCGCCGCAATGCGGGCAGACCATCCGGTGGGCTCCGGAAACGCCCATCCCGTTGGCAACCTGATCCATGGCTGTGGCCACGCCCTGACCCGATCCGCTGCCGCCGAGGGGGTCGGTCAGTGGTTCGAGCCTCGTACGACAACCCGGACATAGCAACCCGCGCGGGGGCTGCTTCTCGCCCATCACCGCACTCCGCGCCGTTCGTGGCAGGAAACGTCGCTCGAACCGACCCGACCAAACGATACGGCCGGGACCCCGGAACGGTCGATCTCAGAAGGATTTCGGAGTTTCCGTCGGATTATAACAAACCCCCAAGTCTTGCGCCTGCTTTGAGAAATCTTGCGCGAATTCTCCGGATGGCGGGCCAGTTGACCGGACGTGGCAAAGCCAAATCGACACGTTGATTCCGGCCTCTTCCGCGGTGACGACTTTCACGAGGCACCGAGGGGCTTTCCGGTCAAATCACTCGCCCATGACTCATCGACTGCTCGCCTTTTTTACGTTTGTAAGAAGGAGGGGGTTGACGCCATGAGACAGTTGTCTTAGGATCATGAGAACGGATGCGTCAGGTCAACCGCATCTGTCCTCCTTGCCTCGCGAGATCTGCCTGTTTGGACGGGTCTTTGGACGAGACGGGATCTGACTCGACCTGAGTTGAGACGACAGCCGATGTCCAAGCGTCCTTTGAGTATTCCCGATTCCGAACTCGACGTCTTGAAAGTCTTGTGGGACCGAAGTCAAGCCACGGTCCGCGAGGTGCTTGAAACCCTTCGCGCGGCGGGTCGGCAGTGGTCGTACGCGACCGTCGCCACCTTGCTCGATCGATTGGAAACCAAGGGCGTTGTCACAAGCGACCGCAGCGAACTGGCGTTCGTGTATCGCCCCGTCGTCAGTAATCAGGAAGTTCGGCAGAAGCGGGTTAGCAGCCTGGTTGATAAACTTTACCAGGGTGAGCCCGGTCTGCTCGTTCTCCATTTGCTGAAGTCGCATCCTCTCGACCCTCGCCAGGCCAAGGAAGTCCGTGCGCTGCTCGAAGACATGGCGGGTGAAAAGGCGACCAAGAAAAAGGTCGACGACGCTCCCGCAGATTGAACGGCCCCGCCGGACGACCTCTCGACTTTCAGGTTTTCGGACAGATTCGGGTACGATCCGCGTAGGGAAACCCCCGGCTCGACCGGCTGGTGG
>JAYVYS010000431.1:0-9019 GCA_043784005.1 Isosphaeraceae bacterium | reverse complement strand
CCCTCGCGAAACCCTACGCAAGGTGCGCCGGAAGTTTGATGTGGAGAAGGTCTGGTATGCCCCCGAGGCCTTCGCGTTTTGCTTCACGGCCGCGCTGGTGATGGATCGCCAGGGGGTCACGTTCAACGGCGCGGGGGAGTTCGTGGGCGCGAATGCCCAGAAGGTTCACCAGCTCGCCCAGCGAATGACCGCGCGGACCACCTGGTTCTGGAAGGGGGTCAACACGGTGATTCCCTACTGGGCGACGAAATCGATCTGCATCTCCGCGCGTTGCCGCAAGGAAAGCCCGATCGCAGGCGACGGAGCGATCCCCGCCCCCCATTCTCGGAGCCGGAACCAGGCCCGGATTTCGTGACGCCGGGTTTGATCAAATACTGTCTATGGTTGTACGAATTTTTCAAAGGGTCGATACACAAGTGGTAGGCATCGTTTGTCGAATTTGAAATCGAGGTGGAAGAACTGTACTTTCCGAGACTTTATGCATGTAGGCCGCTGACGAGCGGCGCGTAGACGAGGGCCGGTCCGTCCGGGACGATGGTGGTTTCCACGCCAGCCGATCACCCCGGACGGAGCCAGCTATGACGTTCTCGCTTCCGCTCCCCGGTCCTTCTCGCCCTGCTATTCCTCGCCCGCGGTCGCAGGACCGGGACCCGTTGGATCCCGACGGCCGGGCTCAGCGACCAGTTTCGGCCTTGCTACACAGCAGTTGCGGCGGCCGGCAAGAAGTCGGAGACCATCGCCGCGTACCTCGTGCTGGCGGTGGTCGAACCGCTGTTGGGGGGAGCCGAGCGATTGACACTCGCTCTCGACGACGCGCCGACGGAGCGTTACGGGCCGAATGTCCAGGGAGTCGGCGTTCACCACAACCCAACCCCAGGCCCGGCCGGATCACTGTAACTTTACGGCCATGTCTTCATGGTCCTTGGGCTTCTTGTCACCCACCCGGCGTGGGGCGGAATCGCGCTACCCCTGTTGGCCCGATTGTACATCCGCAAGAAGGACCTGTCCGGCATCGACCCGACGCACCGGCGAGTGTTCCGGACCAAGCTGGAACTGGCCGTCGAGATGCTCGGGTGGGCCAAGAAGTGGCTGGAGCTACAGGTCAAACCGCTCTGGGCATTGGCCGACGGGGGCGTACGCAAAGGCCGCCTTCCTGAAGCCGGCGATGTCGTGATTGGCGTCAATTAGAATACCCGGCGGAGTCGCCTCATAACGAGCGTGAAACGTCGGCTGGTCGAGGCGATGGCCTTCGACGAGGGGCGAGGTGAATGTTGGAGGCGCGGTTGTCGGCTTGGAGACTTTTTCCCGAGGCGGAGTGACGGTGCTCATCGCGAGGCCTCCGTTGTAATCATTGAATGTGCGAATGTGAGGAACAATTTATGATCGGCGCGGGTCTCCGATCCTGCCACAACCCGACCGGGCCAACACTCGGCCAATGGGATGGCGGGGTCGGAGACCCGCGCCGATCGTAGTCAACCAGCCGCCTTGTCGGCCAACTGTTTTGATGATTTGGAAGCAGCGTCAATGATGCGTGAGTCTTTGATTTCTTGACCGATCTGTAGGGCTTCAGTGAGCAATTTGATCGCCTTCTCGGATTGGTTCATGTTGCCGTAGGCGTAGCCCAGATTGTTCAGCAAGATGCCTTCGCTGCGGCGGTCGCCAAGCTCGCGGGCGATTACCAAACTCTGGTCGAAGTATCCGATCGCCTTCTCCGGCTGATTCATTTTGGAGTAAGTGAAGCCCAGGCGGCCCAGGGTTGATCCCTCGCCGAGACGATCTCCGACCTCACGAGCGATAGCCAAACCCTGCCCTTGATGTAGGATCGCCATCTCTAGCTCGTCCTTATGAGCATATACAGAACCTAACTTGCCTAGAATTGATCCTTCGCCGAAACGGTCTTCGATCTCGCGCGCGGTGACTAAGCCCTGTTCGTAATACTCGATGGCCTTATTTAACTGCCCCAAACTTGCGTAGGTAAAGCCTAAGTTGCCCAAAATTCTTCCCTCACCGCGACGGTCTCCAATCTCGCGAGTGATGGCTAGAGCTACCTCCCAATACCCCAACGCCTCCTCAAACTGGCGAAGATTAGCGGAAGCGCTACCCAGATCGCAGAGTGCAGCCATCTCGTTCCGGCTATCACCGATCTCACCATAAAGTTCGACTGCTTTCCACGAATAATCACTTCCAACTTCATCTTTCGACATCAACCTATAGGTCAACCCGAGTTCCCCCAGGAGTGCGGCGCGGCGAGCTTTGTTTCCTCGGGTTTCTCGATCGCTCGCATTTTCTAATTCGAATAACAAATCATGAAGAAGTGAGATCCGCTCGGTCTTTTCGGATGTCGGGAGATTTCGGGATTGGAGAAGCGACATCCCAATCTGGTCACCTTCCCATTTTTTTCGACGACCTGGCAGTCCTTCGAACCGGAACGTCCCCGATCGCCAGTGCCAGAGATCCGGGGCCTCCCTAGCGAAAAGCGTCTCGGCCGAAGGCAAGAGCCAGAGCACGACCGGAACGGGGCAGAGGCGTGGGTAGGCATCGCGCTGGATGTTCGCGTTGCGGAGGATTGGCTGAGGGGGAACCTTTCCTTCACCGAGATCGCGATAGTCGAGGTGGGCTTCCAGGCCGACGATCATCACGGCGGAGGTCTTGCCATCGGGCGCGGGATGGTCGCGGAGGTGGTCGCGAAGCCTCTGGAGGATTTGCTCCTCGTCGCGAAATTTCCCGAGGTCAAGCCGGGTCAGGAAGACCGGACGCGAGGCAATCATCTCATTGAGGCGGTCGAGTTGGGTCTCGCGGGTTTGAACGTTGTCGATCATTCCCAGACCGAGCCGGAAGCTGGGGGCCTCTTCAAGGAAGAGGGCGAGTTCGCGGAGTTCGCGATCGTTCTCGGCGGCCTTACCTCCGGCTCTGGGCTTTGTCTTGCGAGGGGTGCTGGACATCCTTCAAGGCCTTTTTGAACGCCTCGATTTCCTGGATCACCGGGTGGACATCGTACCACATCTTGTCGCCGTTGTACTCGAGAACCGAGCCGTTGAAGAGGAACTGACTGAAGAACGCTCGGTAGGTCTGGGCCTTTTCGGGGTCGACACCTTCCAGGTCGTTGTACCCGTCGGCCTTTGTGCGGTGGATCTCTGCCAGAAGGGGATAGTAAATGCGGCCGGGGATCAGGATTTGCTCGTATTCCAGGCGCATCCCCCGGACCGTGCTGCTCACGGTTGCCGCATCGATTTTCGCTTTGCCATCGACGATGGCGGTCCGCTGCGCGATTTGAACGAGGCGCATGAAGTCTCGGATGTTACCGCCCGACATTTCGGCCAGCTTGCGGACCATCTGACGGCTCGTGAATACGCCGTCGATCGACAGGCGCTGTTCGATGGTATCTTGAAGCGCGTCGAGCCCGACCGTGTTGGCCCGCCCCGTTTCGTGACGGACCTTGACCATGGGGAGGGTGTATTTGTTGTTAAAGACTTTACCGATATGGTTGGGTGCCAGGACCGTGGCGATCGGCACGGTGTAGATCAGATGCGCGTTGAGTTGCTTGAGGAATTCGCCGTTCTTGAAGAAAAGGACGTCGCTGACCTCGGGGCTGAGCCGGTCGAGATTGTCGACCACGATCAGGAGGTTGGCCGGCTTGTTGTAACGTCGAAGCGTTTCGTGCGCTCGATCGAGTAGGAAGTTGACGAGGCGGACCAACTCGAACGATTGCTTTTGCAAGTCCAGGCGAATCTCGGCTCGTCGTTTGGTGCTGCCGACGACCATTGACTTGATCCGCGCCAATATCCCCAAACTGAACCCGAACAGACTGGGCTTGGCCCCGGCGCTGGCTTCGGTATCGATGCTGGTCTGAGAAGTGACTTCCTTTTCATTTTTCAGGGTCACTTCGGCGAACCAATTGGCAACGTCGTCCGCCCAACTCGCGTCGAGCGGGGTCCCCGTTCGCTCGAATTGCCGCATTAACTCGTCGACCAACCAGAGGAAAAGGTCGGTATAGTCATAATCGCCGAGGAGAGCTTCTTCCGCGACGACGTGAATCGGCGTGAACCGATCGGAAACGTCGTGTTCGAAGCGGAGGAGTTCGGTGGTCTTTCCGCAGCCGCGATGCCCGGTGAATGCGATCTTGGCGAAACGCCCCGCCCCCGCGTCGTTTTCCAACAGGCACTGACGCATGTGCGCGAGTGGGTTCGTCCGACCCCGGCCCGCGGCCATATCGAAATAGCGATCGTCGCCCGACTTCAGAGGCTCCAGGTCGACCACCGACGCGACTTCGCTTAGTTTCGTGGCTTTGCGAAATTCGCTCATGCTCGTTCTCGGATGAATTTCTTCCTCAAGACAGCAGGAACTCCAGATCCTCTCGCGACAAATTCGAGATCACACGGTTGTCGGCGTTCAGGATGGCGTCGGCGAGGTCTCGCTTCTTTTGCTGGAGTTCGAGGATCTTTTCCTCGACAGTGTCGCGGCAGATCAGGCGGTAGGCGAAAACTCGCTGGGTCTGGCCGATCCGGTGCGAGCGATCGATGGCCTGGGCCTCGACCGCCGGGTTCCACCAGGGGTCAAGCAGGTAAACATATTCGGCGGCGGTCAGATTTAACCCTAAACCCCCCGCCTTCAAGCTGATCAAAAAGATGCCGACAGTGGGGTCGTTCTGGAACCGTTCGACACGCTCCTGGCGATTGCGGGTGCGGCCGTCGAGATATTCATAGACGAGGCCATCCTTATCGAGCCGGTCGCGGACGATCGCCAGGAAGCTCGTGAACTGCGAGAAGACCAGGATCTTGTGGCCCTCTTCCACAATCTCGGCGATCTGCGGCAAGAGCATGTCCAGCTTGGCGCTGGGTTCGGAGGTGAGGGTCGGGTCGATCAGGCCGGGGTGGCAAGCGGCCTGGCGGAGCCGTAAGAGGGCTTCAAGAACCTCGATCTTCGACCGGTTCAGCTCGGCGGTTTCCTTTCGCAAAAGCGCTGTGCGGTAATGCGCCCGAAGTTCCTCGTAAATCTTGCGCTGGGCGGGTTCCATATCGCAGTGCAAGGTTTGTTCGGTCTTGTCGGGAAGATCTTTGACGACCTGCGCTTTGGTCCGTCGAAGGATGAACGGCTTGAGCGTCTTGGCCAGAAGCATGCGGTCGGCATCGTCGATCGCTCCGGTGCCCGTGGTATGTCGCTTGAACACGGGGTTGGTGCCGAGCATGCCGGGGTTCAGAAACTCGAAGATCGACCAGAGTTCTCCCAGGTGGTTCTCGATGGGCGTACCGCTCATCGCCAGCCGATGCTTGCCTCGCAAGAGCCTCGCGGCCTTCGCGGCCTGGCTCTCGCCGTTTTTGATCGCCTGGGCTTCGTCCAGAATGATGTAGTCGAAGTCGATCCCGGTAAGTTCGGCGATGTCGGTGCGGAGGGTTCCATACGTGGTCACGATCAGATCGTGGTCACGAAACTCTTCGCGGAGCGGGTGGCGGTTGGGGCCTGTGTAGTCGAGAACGCGAAGTCTCGGCGTGAACTTGGCGGCCTCTTGAATCCAGTTGAACACGAGCGAGCGGGGGACCACCGCGAGGGTCGGCCCTTTGGACTGGCGGCGAGTCCGCCGGCGCTGGAGGAAGGCCAGCACCTGCACGGTTTTTCCCAGGCCCATGTCGTCGGCGAGAATCCCGCCAAACCCGAAACGGACGAGGTAATCGAGCCAGCCCAGGCCTTCACACTGATAGGGGCGAAGCTCGCCGTGGAACCCGGCGGGGGCGTCAAGCGGAACGATGCCTTCGAATTTGGTCAGGCTCTCGCGGATCTTCTCGAAGGCCTCGTCGACCCGGATTCCAGGCTGCGCGGCGACCAAGGCGTCGAGCACGCCGGCCTGCGACGTGCCGAAACGGATGTGGCCGTTTTCTTCGGTGCCGAGGTCGACGAGTAATCCATATTTCTTGATCCATTCTTCGGGAAGCATACCGACCGAGCCATCGCTGAGCGTGACGCTGGTTTCTCCGCGGCGCGCGGCGGCCAGAAGCTCCGGCAACGGGATTGTCGCACCGCCGTAATCGACGTGGCCGTCGAGCTCGAACCAGTCGATGCCGGTCGTGACCGAGAGCTTGAACTCACCTGCGGGGCGGATCAATTTCCCTTCGGTCTCGACGCGCCAGCCCACTGTGGCGAGGTCGCGAGCGACCTGCGCGGCGCGTTTGGTCGGGATCTCCATCGTGCCGGGCTCGACGCGCGGGTCTTTCGACTCTCGAAAACCCATCTCGAAGAGGAGGATGTCGGCGGCGTGCTCGGTGGTCGTGTCGCGACGAATCACCAGACCGTGCTCGGTGGAGACGGCCATCGGGGTCGTCCGTCCGGCGGGAATCACCGCGCCGTCGTAGTCGAATTCCAGCTCCGCGAGCAGTTTGTCGGCCGCCGCTCCCCAGTTTTGCCGAGGGGCGCGAAGGGTCAGGCAGGGCTTGGGACGGGTGTCGATCTCCTCGAACTGGATCGTGTCGATCAGCTCCGAAGCGCCGATCTTGGCCTCGCCCAGAATTCTGCCGAGCATGATATCTTGTTGCGGCTCGGCGAAGACGATTTCCTTTTCGTGACGGAGCCGGAGGATCCAAGACATCACGCCGACGTCGTCGAACCGGGCACCACGACCGACGCCCAGGACCATCAATCCGGGGACAAGCACCAGAGGCTCGGCCAGGTCCATGCGGTCCGGCTTGGGTTCACCTCGGCGCAAAGATCCCCGCCACGACCAGCGTTTGCCGCCCAGTTCGGCGCGGACATCCAGGCCAAACTTCCAGGCCGGTCCATCATCCCATCGCATCGCGGGCGGGTCGTCTTCGCCTTCGGTCCGTTTGAGCCGGAGCCTGCCACTCTTCGCGAGCGCCTCGACGACGTCGGTCCGCTCGGGCCGGATCACGTAGCGGCGAGTGCCGATGGAATCGGTCGGACCCGGGGGCGGGTTCGTTCCATTCAAGAGGGCTTTGGCCGCGGCCAGAGGAGACGAAGCCGCCGCCGCAGCCGCCGCAGCCGAAGGGGTCTGGGCGTCTTCCAGAAGCGCGAGCAGATCGTGGTCGTCGGGGTCGTACTTCGCCTGGGCGGATTCGGGCGAGTGCCACCAGGGTTTCAGCGGTCCCCAGTCACCCCCCGGCCTGCGCTGACGTCGATAAAGATCGACGACCACCTGGCTTTGCCCGATGGTCGATGGAACATCGAGCACGAAGACGAGGAGCCGCTTGGCCCCGCGGTTGACGACCTTGGCACGCGCCTTCGCATCGATCTTTTCGCGAGCCCGGTCGGCCCGATCGCGTCCGCCAACCCATGGCTGACCTGGCGCGGGGGCATAACCGGGTCCGGGGCCATAACCCGAGCCCGGCCCGGGGCCGTAACCCGAGCCCGGTCCGGGACCATAACCCGAGCCCGGCCCGGGACCTTGCCCGCCGCCCGGCCCTCCTCGGGCGCGCCGATCCTTCTTCGAACGGTTCGGCACCTGACCCGGCCCGGGACCCGGTCCCATGCCGGAGCCTTGCCTTCCAGGACCGTTCGGACCGGGACCGGGGCCAGGACCTTGTCTTCCGGGAGCCGGTCTTCCAGGCCCGTTCGGACCGGGACCGGGGCCAGGTCTTCCAGGGCCGGGGCCTTGACGACCCTGGCCAGGACCGCCGGGACCGGGGCCAGGTCTTCCAGGGCCGGGGCCTTGACGACCCTGGCCAGGACCGGCGGGGCCGTAGCTCTGCCTTCCCGGTCCATGGGGAGAGTGTTGCGGACCGTGGTTATTGTAACCCGGGCCGGGGCCTTGGCCTTGGTTCTGATCATAACCGGGACCCGTTGCCCCATTCTCTTGCGCGCCTGGTGCTCGACGAGGGATGTCGCTGACGAGCTTCAGTGCTCGGACCGGCGCGGCCTGGAGGAGGCCTCGGGCATCCGCCATCAGGATGGTGGCCCAGATGTGTTTGCAGGGGTCGCCCATGGGGGTGAAATAGGGGCAACTGCACGCGATGTGAAGTCTGCCGTTGCGAAGCCGGAGACGGACCCGATACTTGGCCGTTCCCCGAACCCGCGCGGCGACCTCGCCCGCCGTCGCGCCTGTGATGACGACGCGACCTTTGGCGAAATACGACTGCCCGCGAGAGCGGACCGCGTCGCTAAAATCCCTGGATGTCTTCTGGGCGATCCCCATCATTACTTCCCAAACACCGTGGCGGGGCACTGCCGTCCTGACACGAATTGAACCGAAAGAGAGCCTGGCCGTGATCGCACTAAAGGCAGACCCGGATGCCGGGTACGGATGCGAATACGGGCGCGACCGGAACGAACCGGCGCGGGGAAGGGTCTCACAAAAGTTTGCGTCCGCACGAGGGTCTGCCTGACGCGGATTAACCGCTCACGTTCTCTTCACGCTGTCGTCATTTCCATCTTGAAATGGAGTTTGTCGAACGACGACAACGGTTTCCGACAGAAATCCTCAATCACCATGGGCTTGAAGGAGGGAGTGTGAAACGAGGCGCGTTTTGCTTGCCACCGTCGAGCGCGTTCACAAGATGGTCTGATGAGTTCGCCCCCGCCCGTCCACCTCGACCCGTGCGACGCCGAAGCCCGCCTTCGCCACGTCCTTGACGGCGGACCCGATCGCATCGCCCAGGCATTCCGATTCGCGATCAAAATCGACCGTGACCACGCCCTCACAACTGCCGACCCCCGCGTCGTCGCAACCGGCCCCATAAAGCGCGTCGGCAATCGCTTCCGACAATTCCTCGACACCCGCCAGGACGACGGTAAACGCATACGACTTCAGCGCGAACGTCGGACTCAAAAGATTCAACGGCTCGCATCCTCAATTAGTGCCGCAGCCGTTCGAACTCGCGACAGAGTTTATCGAAGGACGGCGACCGCTTGCGACATAGAGCGAGATCCATCGCGCTGGTCAACTTGGGCTGGTCGATGGTCTTGCTGTACTTCTTCCCTTGGGCCTGGAAATGAGTTTCCACCCAAGCCTTTTTGAAGAACAAATCCTCGGGATTCTCCGACGCGCAAAAATCAGGCGGAAGCCCAAGATAGCTGG
>JAYVYS010000430.1:0-10564 GCA_043784005.1 Isosphaeraceae bacterium | reverse complement strand
GTTCGCACCATTCAGTACAGTGTAACGAAACACCGAGTCAGAATCGACGCGTACGAGGCGGAGGGATTGTCTGACACGTTGACTCCGGGTCCCGGCTTTGACACGGCAATCTGGGAGGTTCCGGAACGTCTGGGCGATTATCCGTTCAGCGCGGCGGGACGAAAACTGGTGTCCTGGGCTGTTCAACATCTTCCTTCAGGCCCTTTGGAGTGAGGATGTGAGCGGCCGAAACCGCCGTCACGGACGGTATGTCCGGCGTCCGCGAACCGTCGTGCGGCCTTGCTCGGTCACCGTCCATGCACTAGACTAGGAAAGTTGTTGACCTCCAGGGTGCGAGGATACTGACGATCGGCGGTCGACCCGGTTAACCCCTTTGGGCGGGCAAATCGCGTAGAGCGACTAACTGGAATCCCCTTCTCGACAAGGATGTCGGTGGGAACGTGGGTTCCGTTAGAGAACCGTGTCGACCGGTCCACTCCCCCGAAAACCGTGTTTCCCGTTGAAGATGAAAGGGATCTGGCATGCCATCAGGTAAGGACATCACGGGCGGTGGCTCGTCTGGCGGGGGGGGAAAGCGAGGGGGCGGCGGCAACATGACCACCAGCACAACCGGTGGCACAAAGAAGAACGCTTACTGCTCTTTTTGCCGCAAGAGCTATCGCGATGTCGGACCGTTGGTGGAGGGTCCGGGCGACGTCTATATCTGCGGCGAGTGCATTGAGCTTTGTCAGTCGATCCTCGACCAGGAGCGACGTCGGCGAGGAGTTCCCAAGACCCTCTTCACAGATATCCCCACACCTCGCGAGATCAAAGTACAGCTCGATTCTTATGTGATCGACCAGAACCGCGCCAAGAAGGTTTTGTCCGTGGCGGTTCATAATCATTACAAACGACTTGTTCACGCCGAGGATAGCGAGAGTGGGATCGAGCTTGATAAGTCGAATATTTTATTAATTGGCCCAACAGGGTGTGGTAAGACCCTCCTCGCCAAGACGCTCGCTCGGATCTTGAATGTTCCCTTTGCGATCGGCGACGCAACCACTTTGACCGAGGCCGGCTACGTTGGAGAGGACGTCGAGAACATCCTCTTGAAACTGCTTCACGCGGCCGACTTCGACCTCGAAGCCGCCCAGCGCGGAATCATCTATATCGACGAGGTCGACAAGATCGGCAAGACAAACCACAACGTCTCGATCACTCGCGACGTCTCTGGCGAAGGGGTTCAACAAGCCCTCTTGAAGATGCTGGAAGGGACGATCGCGAACGTCCCGCCTCAAGGGGGTCGCAAGCATCCCGAGCAACAATATATCCAGATGGATACGACGAACATCCTGTTCATCTGCGGGGGAACGTTTGTCGGGCTCGACAACCTGATCGCCAGACGAGTTGGCCGCAAGACCATCGGCTTCGGCAGCCAGTCGCAGGATGAGCACGTCAGTGAGCTTGGAGAGTTGCTCGACCGGGTCACATCCGACGATATCCTGGAATTCGGGATGATCCCCGAATTCGTCGGTCGCCTTCCGGTGATCTGCCCGTTGATGCCGCTTGACGTCAACGCACTTGTTCAGATCATGACCGAGCCCCGCAACGCCCTGGTGAAACAATATCGGAAGTTTTTCGAGATGGAAGGGGCGGACCTCGAATTCACCCCCGAAGCGCTTCATGAAATTGCCAAGAGGGCAAAGGCCAAAGACACCGGTGCTCGCGGCTTAAGGTCGATCGTCGAGGACGTGATGCTCGACATCATGTATGAGCTTCCCGACAAGTCGGCGAAAGAGAAGGGTCGTTACGTCGTCACGCCCGAGATCGTCCGCAAGGAAAAGAGCCTTTTCGATATCCCGCCCTTGCCGTTGACCCCGACGTCCAAAGCAGAACGGAAGAAGGAGAGCGCCTGAGGGGGCGGCATTCCTCTTCCGGGAAGGAGGCTGCGAGGAGCACGAGCGACGGCCAGGAAGCCTGGACTTTGCCGCCGCTCTTCGAGGGTCAGCAACTCGACCGCGCTACGTTCCACGAGCGCTACGACGCGATGCCACGGGGGACGCGGGTGGAACGCGTCGGGGTTCTCGTCTACATGCTGTCGCCAGTCGGCTACGAAATGGGGAGTGCGACCGCCTCCTATCGTATTGGCTGGGCCATTACCAGCGGTTCACGAAAGGGATTGGCGGTGCCGACAACGCGACGACTCAGTTTGGCGATTACGGCGAACCTTAACCTGACCTCCAACTCAGAATCCCGGAAGAACTTGGAGGGCGGAGTAGGATTGAGAAGGGCTACGTTGTAGGGCCGCCCGAGTTGATCGTCGAAATTGGCAAATCGAGTCGGCCCCACGACCTCGGCCCAAAGAAGGCGGATTATCGGAGGGCTGGCGTCCCCGAATATTTATTCGTCGGGCTAGACCCCGACGAGGTGCGCTGGTTCGCCCTACGCGGCGGTCGTTTCGTGCAACGACGACCCTTGACCGACGACGTTTACCGATCCGAGGTCTTCCCCGGCCTTTGGCTCGATGCCCTCGCACTTTTCGCCAACGAGATGACTGAGTTGGTAGCGACCTTGGAGCGCGGCTTGGCCACACCCGAGCACAAGGCATTTGTCCATGGATTGGAAGCCATCAAGTCTAGTAAGACGGGTCGCCCTCTTTTCTAAGACCCGAAAGCGATTCGCGGTGGCTGTCGAGCATCGGTTTTGCCTCGTCATCGTGACGAGACAGCCTAAGCTTGTGCGATCTTGCGCATTATCTCCAGCCCACGATCCAACGTCGCATCACTCACCGCATATGAGATCCGGAAATGAGTGTCCCGCTTGCTGAAGACGTTTCCGGGGATGATCAAGAGATTATGCTTGATCGCCTCGGCGACGAACTCAGAAGCGGTTCCCCACGGAGCTTTTGGGAAGGCATAGAAGGCCCCTTCCGGGGATGGTAGCTCGAAGATTCCGGAAAGCCCTTCGACGACTGCGTCGCGCTTGCATCGGTAGATGTCGACCTGCGCGGTCAGGTCCTGATCGAGAGCGACGACTCCTGCATACTGCACCACGCTCGGTGCGCAAACGAAGCTGAACTGCTGGAGCTTCGCCATTTCTTGGATCAGTCGCGACGGACCATGTGCGAAGCCGAGCCGCCATCCCGTCATTCCGTAAGCCTTGCTGAAACCGTCGACAACGAGCACGTCGTCATTCCAACTCGCGGGAGAGGCGAACGGCTGGTCGTAACAAAACGCTCGATAAACCTCATCGCTGATCAGGAGGACTTCACGCTTTTTACAGAGAAGTGCGAGCTTTCGCATCTCTTCAACAGAACTGACAACGCCGGTGGGATTTCCTGGAGAGTTCACGATCACGCACTTGGTCTTCGAAGTGATCGCCGCTGCAACTTTCTCGGCATCGATCCTGAAGTCGGGATACGTATCGACGTAAACGGGAGTTCCTCCCGCGAGGTGCGTCAGGTTCCCGTACATGACGAAATACGGGTCGAAGATGATCACTTCATCACCCGGGTTCACCACTGAGGAAAGGGCGAGCAACAGGCCTCCGGACGTTCCCGAGGTGATCAAGACCTGGCGGTCGGGATGGTGAAATCCCAAGTCGACGGCAGCTTGGATCTTACCTCTAAGCTCAGGAATGCCCTGGGTGACGGTGTAGGCGTTTCGGCCTTGCTGAATCGCCTCGATCGCGGCCGACTTTACCGGCGCGGCTACGTCAAAATCGGGTAGGCCGATGCTGAGATTGATCGGGTCTTTCATCGCCTTGGACATGTCGAAGGCTCTACGGATACCCGAGGCTTCGATCGATTTCATCCGGTCGGCAATCCAGGCGTCATTCACAGTCCAGGCTCCGTTGTTTCGCAAATCGGATGATTTGAATGATAATCGTTTCCTGGCGTAGTTTGGAGCCCGCGAGACGTTATACGGCGCTCGCGTTGCGGATAGGAGGCGAATTCGCTTAATGTAATGCAAGCCAGAATCTTGCAGATCCTCAGAGTCCGCCCGCCACGCCTCCTTCGGGATTTCTCATGCTCCGTTATTTCCTCGTTCTGGCCGTCACCGACGGTTCGTTGCTGATCGCGAGTTTCATCGTCGGATTGCTTGCATCCGGGGAGCCGAGAGGACCGCACGCGATCATGCGGGGTGTTCATGTGCTCGTCGCGCTCGCGGCGACAATGGCAACGCTCGCGGTCCATTCGATCGCGTATACGTACTTCCTGGCAACCGGCAAATGGGCAAAGGAAGTCGTGCGAGTTTACGGCCTTCCGGAATGGATCAACGACCAGGCTAAGAAAAACAAGCGTAAGGCGTTTCGCTTCGAGTTTTGGGGGATGACCCTCGTCGCGATCACCGCATGGATGGGGGCCGGGGCCGATACGCAAAGGCTCAACCCACTGTGGCACCTTCTGATCGCCGCGCTGGCGATCGCGTTTAACTTCGGTGCCTTTGCCGTCGAATACGCGGTGATCGTGGCGCACGCGAGGCTGTTGCTGGAGGTCAAGTCGCAGGCTGACCGACTTCGTGAGGCGCGGTATGGTGCCGCAAGCGCGAAAATCCCGGCTGCCGACATTGATGCTTGAATCGAACCAAGGAGAAACGCCGCTGATGTCGCCTCTAGCAGTCGTGGTCGCGATTGTATTGGTGGATTTGCTCGGGTTCAGCGTGGTGATGCCGCTGCTCGCCCCATTCGCTAAAGAATATCATTTCAGCGACCGTCAAATCGGCCTGCTGCTTGCAGCCTATCCCATGTGCCAACTGGTCTCCGGACCGATTCTCGGGCGATTGAGCGACCGCTACGGGAGGCGTCCCTTGCTCATCATCAGTCAGGCCGGCACGGCAATCTCTTTTTTGATCCTCGGCCTCTCGCGTGACTACACGACGATGCTCCTGGCTCGGATGCTCGATGGCGCTTCGGGGGGAAATATCCTGGTGGCTCAAGCCTATGTGGCCGACGTCACCAAGCCGGAAAACCGCGCCCGAGGTCTTGGCCTGATTGGCATGGCCTTTGGGATCGGTTTCGTGCTTGGGCCGCTTCTGGGAGGCGTGCTCGTCTCGCTGCCGATCGCGCCGGATTGGCGCCTTCGCCTCCCATTCCTCGTCGGAGCAGGATTTTCCACAATTGCGTTTCTCCTCGTGTTGACGCGCCTTCCCGAGTCTTTGCCTCCCGATCTCGCATCGAGAAAAGCCTCGCGCGTTGTGACATGGAAAGGTCTTGTGGAAACGGCGACGCATCCGATGGTAGGCGTACTTGTCGGGGTCGGCACGCTCGTCGTACTGGCGTTTGCGTCACTTGAGGGAACCTTCAGCCTGTTCCTCCGAGAGCGGATGAACTGGGGTCCCGCCCGCGCGGCATTCGCGTTCGCGTTTCTGGGATTGGTGAGCGCGGGAGTGCAGGGGGGCTTGATCCGAAGATTGGTCCCAAAATACGGCGAATTGCGTCTGACCTTGGTCGGAATCCTCGGTCTTGCCGCCGGGCTCGCACTCATCGCCTTATCAAACAGTGTACCGACTTTACTGTTCGCGACGATGGTGGTTGCCATCGGGCAAGGGCTCGTGAGTCCGACGGTTTCGGGACTTCTCTCTCGCGTGACACCCCCCGAAGACCAAGGGGCAATCTTCGGAACGCTCTCCTCAGCACAGACGATGGCGCGAATGGTGAGCTATTACACCGCGAACTTGCTCTTTGCGCGGATCGCTCCTTCAGCACCATTCTGGGTAGGATGCGTCGTGGCCCTGATCGCTCTGGGGGTCGCCGGGGTTCTCGCTCGAAGGGTCGGAATGAAACACGAAGTCATCAAGGAAAAAGCGCTCGCCTAACGATTATTGAAATCTGAGCCAACGCTTCTTTCTTGGGTGATAGGCCCAATTCCTTCATCCACGTACCCCCCGATGGAATTGGGGTCGGTGTAAGATTCGCGGCCAAGGACCGTGCGAATCGCCTCGAAACGGGTAATGATGATCTCGATGGCCTCCTCAAGGGCCTCTGGGCGAACGCGGAGAAGGAGCCTGGTGAACATGCCGGGACGATCTTTCGGAGTTCGTGAGAGGATCGCCATCAATCTTTGAGCGCTCGGATTGTTGCCCGGCGTTTTGTCACGAGCGAGTATCTTCGCACCGTCGCGAAGCGATTCGGGATCGTCTTGGGCCCACTCTAATAAAGGTGTGTAAGGCTTCGGTCGGCGAACCAGCGTCAGTCCTTCGCCCCAAAGACGACCGAGGAACGGGGCATAGTCATGAACCCAACGCGGCGCGAGTGGGATCTTGGGAACCCTGTTATCCGGAGCATAGGTCAGGAGTGAGAGAAACCAGGCCCGCGACACGGCCACCGGATCGGCCACGGATGCAACTCTCATGTGGTTGAGCTGCCTGGGTTTGCGCTCGTAGAAGGGCTTCATGACGAAAAGGAGCCGCGTGAAGTCGGTGGCCTTCGAATCTTGTGTGAGCAACCAGCAGTAAGGGAGCGAGTCGAAGTCTTGCCACCCAAGGACGATATCGCTCCTCAATTGTCCGAGAGACTGCAACTCCATGAAGGTCATGGGATTGGTCAGCGGATTCATGAAGTCGACGACCGCCCCGCGGGGAAGCTTCAGGTTGAGTTCGTCGAGCGTTTCGGCGTTAAAAGCGTCGTACCAGTAGGTCAGCTCAAAACCAGACTTCCACGCTCCTTGAGGGCCACCAATCCCTTGGTTGTAATACGAAAGTTCGAAGGGATGCGAATCGGCCAATGCCCAGGCTGAGTTTCCGATGACCAGAGCCGCAAGGCCAAGTTGCAACCAATGGGCTTGTCGGGTCGGCACAAATCGCGCGAGCCGATTCGCGAACCGGACCGTTCCCCAACCCGCGAACGCTGCTAGGAAGAAGAACGTTGGAAGAAAGAGACGCACGCCGTCGTGTGCGGGCGTGGGCAACATCCTGAAAAATGGCAGGGTTAGCAAATGCAGAAGGAAGTAGATCGGCAGTCGATCATTGCCGGCGTTTCTGATCGCGAAGAAGACCCCGATCACCGCCGACACCAGCGTTAACACGGGTACCGTGATCGCGATCAAAACCCAAGCGTTGTGCCAGGGAAGGCTGTATTCGTAAATTTGTCCAAGATAGAGAATCTGGATATCCGGCAACGAGCCCCGGCGATTGGTGTTGATCAAATAATAATGAGCAAGCCGAGGGAGCGTCACACGCCACCAGGAAGGGTTGCCGAGCCATCCGACGACAGGTGCGAAGGCGAGCACCGATGTCCAGATTTCCAGAGCGGGACGTTCAGTCCCCCACAACGCGCTTTTAGGGAAGACCTTGCCGAGAAACCGACGTAGCAGCCAGATTGCCAGCGGAAACGCGAGAATCAATCCCGGTATCCGGGTTTGAGGTCGGTCATAAAGCAAGTCGGTCGCGTTTGGTTGAGGAAGCTGCTTGCTCAGCTGAAGGATTTCAAGGAACGCGACACCGAGCGGCGCAATCATCGCGGTCGTTGTGACGAGGCCATCGATCCAATCCCATTTACAACCGCGTCGGAATATAGAGGGTAATCGTGCGGCAAGCAGCCAGATAAGGAGCGGTGCGAGGACGAAGACCGCGGCCATCTTTTCAACAAACGCCAGCCCCATCAGCACACCGACAAGAACTCGCCAGGCTCTGGAATGAGGTTCGGTCAGCCCTTTCCAAAAGGCGAGCGCGGTGGAGATCCAGAGAAGCAGGCCGGTGGTGTCGGTCTCAATGAGGTGAGCCTGCCCATAGACTCTCGGCATGAATAGCAAGGCACCCGCCGCCACGGTGCCGACGCCTAACCCGTAACGCTTCGATAAGAACACGAAGCCGAGCATCACCGTCAGCGAGAATTCAAGCACCGAGGCCATTCTTCGGGCGGGGATGTCCTTCATCCAACGACCAAACACGACATGCGTGAGAAGGTTGAGCTGACCGGCAAGCGGAGGGTGAAAGTTGATGCCATAGCGCCCATATGTCCAGTAAAACAGCAGGGCATCCGGGTCGAGGAGGGGACGAAGTTCGGCGATGGTCCTCGCGCCGGCGACTTGTTCCCACCATTGCGCCGAGCGATTCTGGCTAAACCGATAGGCCGGTTCATCCCAAGTTAGGCCGAAATCGCCAACGGTCGGGACGGTCGCGACCAATGTCAGGCTTAGAGCGAATGCGCAAATCGCCCGCCAACGCCCACTCCCGATTTCACTCGCTTGAGGGCTCAACTCTTTAGTTTGAGTTGACTCTAACGATTTTTTTTTCGATTCTAAGATGGGCATGGAATCGGTTTTTGGGAAGGTTCCGTTGTAATGAACACATTGTTACGCGGCCAAATTTCACGGGTTTGATCGATTTTCTGGATCATCGTGAGACGACATATTCTGCGGGATATTCTAATCTTGAAGAGATTACCCAGTCTCGTTTTGCAAAAAATGTTTTGCATAATCCCGATTTTGAACTAACCTTAGTATTCGAGCAGGGCATCTAAAACGCCCAAACTCGCGATTCGATGCAGACTGCGTGATTTTCAACTATTGCATTAGACTCAGGAGTTTACTTCATGCGACGCCACCTGCTCATCCTGGCCCTGGCGGGCGTTTTCGGCATTCTTGCCGCTTCCGACGCCTCGGCTTGCCACAAGAAGAAGTGCGGTCACGTTCCGGCACCCGCCCCGTGCGTGGTTGTCGAGCCGTGCCCGCCCCCGGCTCCGGTTTGCGAACCGGTCCCGGTCTGCGCGCCGACCCCCAAGTGTGGCCTTTTCAAGCACCTTGGCGGTTGTGGCCACAAGAAAATCCAGCTCGGCGGTCTTTGTCATAAGAAGGCCGTATGTACCCCCGCCCCGGTGGTCTGCGAAACCGCAGCCCCGGTCTACTACTCGGCTCCGGCCCCTTCGCCGCAGGCCTCCGCCCAGGCTTCCGGCCAGGGTTGATAATATCGGTTGCTCTTGCCCGAGCAATTGCGGAATGCGACCCACAATCGTCCGATAACCTCGGATGGGCGTGGGTCGTTCTGCTTTCAGCCTTCGACCAGTCAGAAAGCTCTCGACTTGATTGTAAGGGAAAACCCACAGCAGCGGCACACCCGACTTCCACACTACTAACGCCGCGTTGCCTTGAGTGGTCAGCGCCCGATCGAGTGGAGTGAACGCACCCGGACGATTCTGGACGACGTACCACGCCCAGGTGCCTGGTTCGTTTGGTAAAAGCCCAACGGGAAGGCGGCCCTGTTCGCGGAGATAGAGCCAGGAGGTTGGGAATGTGGCAAACCGAACCTTTTGCCCGGTAGCCGTATTTCGCCTCAGCCACGCAAGGGCTTCGTCGGAAACTGCATCCCAGTAAAACGTCGGTTCCATCCCGAGAGCTGTCGCGCCGGGAAGCCCTCCCACGAGCGGACTGTAGTAGGATAGCGGTACGGGCATCATCAAGGCGACACTGACGGCCCCTTCCGCAATTGCGAGGGCTGTCAAAGCCTTGCCCCACTTCCCCAATCGCTGGATCAAGGCCGCGGCTCCCAGGCCGGCAAACAATGCGAGCATGCCGAAGGCGGGGAGGAACTGCCGAACACCATCGTGCCCGGGTGTGTGGGGGAGTGCCCGCAAGACGAGCAAGAACGACCACTGACCGATCGCAAGCAGTCCGAACGGTTCGGTTCGCATTGTTTTGAGCGCAAAGACAACGCCGATTAGCGCTAGGCCGAGAAAGCCGGCCGGAGTGACGAGGATCGTCCAGAGCATCGTGTTGTACCACGGAAGCGAGCCGTCGGGCGTGGAAACAACTTGCCCTAAAAAGAGAGTCTGGATCGGGATCGTCTTTCCTCGACTCAGATTTGACTCGAAGAACCGTGCCACTCCGGTGATCGGCTCGGTCCACCACGGCGGATTCATGACATAGAGAGTTAGGGCCGCGATCGCTCCGCCTGCCAGGAGCGTGACCAAGCCGCGTCGACTTCGGTATAGACCTGTCCAGATAAGGAGGGGGATCGGTAAGAACCAGCCCGTCAGCTTGGTATCCGCCGCAAGACCCAGAAGGAGACCGAAGCTGACCACTCCTAACCAGTGAAGTCGGCGATTGGTCTCTTCTTTATGCGATGACGACACCCGGCCGATTTCACATCCGATCCCAACCGCACTCGCAAATGCCAGCGTCGCGGACAGCCATAATGAAGTGAGAATGGCGTCATAAGTGGCGTAATGGCCGTGAGCGAAGAGATTAGGCTGTAAGACCCAGGCCCCCGTCGCGGCACTTCCGGCCCAGAGGCCCCAATGTTTCGCCACGAAGAAAAAAAGGACGCTAGCGGTGAGACTGAACATCAGCATCGGACCGAGTCGGGCACGTTGCAAGTCCGCTCGCCAAGGAGTCAGAAGATCGCCCACGAGCCCGATCAGCGCATAGAATGGCGGGTGGCCGTGAGGTTCTTCGCGGGCGAACGGCCAGAACCAGGCGAGAACCTCGGGGTCGAACAGTAGCTTGGCACGGGTATTAATCTGCTGGCGACGAGGTGGCGGCGCTCCGACTTGCTGGACAAGTTCCACGCTCGGAGGTTCCCAGGTCGAGGCGAACCTGATGGGGTCGGCCAGCGCGCGAAACCACAAGCGAAGCCTCGCCTCACGGCCG
>JAYVYS010000429.1:0-3879 GCA_043784005.1 Isosphaeraceae bacterium | reverse complement strand
CACCGATCAACAACGGCCCCAAGAGTCGATACGTCAACGGCTCCGGGGCCGTTGCATGCGCCCCCACCGGTCATGCGCCCGAGGCATCCGACAGCTTTCCTCGGTGTCGATTCAGGACCTCGACAAGCCGTGGCCAGTCTACTGGCTTACTGATATGATCATCGCAACCAAATCGAAGACATTCCTCTTTGTGCTCGTTGTTCGCATAAGCCGTCAATGCGATGATCGGCCCACGATAACCTTCCCGGCGAAGTTGCCTCGTGGCCTCGAACCCATCAAGCTTCGGCATCTGTAAATCCATCAATACCCAATCGAATGGCTTGCCTGAACGGTGCGAGGCAAGCGCAAGATCGAGCGCTTCCTGCCCGTCCTGAGCGATCGCCACCTCCGAGCCCGACTTCCCGAGCCGATACGCGAGAAATTTGCTGATCGACTCATTATCCTCAGCGATCAGCACGCGACCGCCCAGGTAGGGAGTCTCGGCCAGAGGTCTTTCGAGTAACTTGTGGAGCCCGCTCCCACTCTCGGAATTCCAGACTTCATCGGCTTCATCCGCGGGGAGAGTAAACTCAAACACACTCCCACCCCCCGGCTGGCTCCGGACCGAGATCTTTCCCCCCAGCAAACCAACAAGTCGTTTGGTAATCGCCAGCCCCAGACCCAAGCCCGAGTCTCGCGTCGCTCGGTTGTCGCGCGTGTAGAAAACTTCAAAAACACGTTCCATCTCATTGAACGGAACACCAACCCCCGTATCGACAACTGCGAATCTTACGAAGCCATCGATGCGGTCAACCACGATTCGCACGCCGCCATGCTCCGTGAATTTGACGGCGTTGTTGACGAGATTCGTCAAGATCTGTCGAAGCCTCATGCGATCCGTGCAGAGCGTGCTTGGAGCATCGACAGCAACTTCAACCGTCAAAGCCAACCCCTTCGCTTCGGCCGCGCCTTGTAGCGTTACCGCCACATCTTGGACCACTCGAGAGGTATTGACCCTCATCAGGTCGATCCGCAGTTCCTTACGCTCAATCTTGGTGAGGTCGAGGATGTCATTGATCAGGTCGAGAAGATGAGTGCCGTTCCGCTTGATCGTCAAGAGACTATCGAACACGGCAGGCGGGAGCGCGCGAACGCGTTCGTCTTCGAGCAAGAGATCGGTAAAGCCGAGGATGGCAGTCATCGGGGTCCGAATTTCATGGCTGATATTGCCGAGAAATTCACTCTTGGCGCGGTCCGCAGCCTCTGCCATTTCCTTCGCGCGCCGTTCCGCCTCGGCCCGTTCGAGAGCTTCAGAGGCGCGTTTTCGCTCGGTCACATCACGCGCCACGCCCGTTAATCCGGGTAAACCCTCTAGTGTGTGAGGCGAGGTCGAAAGCACCTCGATCACTGGCCCGGATTCACTCGCAGGCCCGACGCGGACCTCGAAGGGCAGAACGCGCTCCGACCGAAGTGCCTTGCCAAACGCCTCCATCGCCCCCGCGCAGTCGTCCGGATGAATCAACTCCTTGAAATGCCTGCCGATCCAGTCCGAACGAAGGAGCCCCGTCACCGTCTCAAAGGCGGGATTAAGTGAGCGAATCACGCCGTCGGACGTCGCCGACCAGATCAGGACCTTCGCGGTCTCCACCAGCCCCCGATATCGCGATTCCGACTCTCGCAACGCATTCTGATCCCGGACGCGCTCCGAAACATCCCGCGCGACCACCAATCCCAGGGGTTCGGGCGACGTGTGAATCCGGCTCACACTGACGTTTACCGGGATCGGATCGCCCGTCTCCCGCCCCAGAAAAAAGCCTTCCCGCGAGTGGTAGAAACCCGTCCTGCGGTACGCCTGGATCAAGCGGTTGATTCCGCCGACATTCAAACTTGTAAATAAATCGGGAAGTGTCAGTCCACAAAGGTAATCCCCGTCAAAACCCGTCAAACGCAGAGCGGTCGGATTTACGTCGACCACACGATTGTCCTGAGGATCGAAAACGAAAAGCGCGTCGTTCGACTCTCGAAACAAGCAGCGCGCGATTTCTTCATGACGAGAATCCATAGCCTCGCATCTCCTTCGACGCGACCGCCGAGATACCTTCCGCCGAAAGTGAATTATCCATTGATGTTCGCCTGAAGGGCCGCGGCGAGCGGCCGCTCTCCAAAATGGCAATCGAAACAGCAAGCATACCCTTCAAATCAATACATTTCGCGTATAAAATTCTCATTGGGATCAAGGAGCGGAATCCATCAATAGTTCCGTAGGGGGATCATTCCCGGTCAACTTTTTGTAAAGCAGTTTCTGTGCCTCCTTCCAGTTTGTCAGCTCAACAGCCTTTCCCTTCTCGCCCCGGGGCATTCCTTGTTTTTTCCAGAGCTGGTAGGCCAAGTCGCTCACTTCCTTTTTGATCTCGTCCGCCGCCGCGAACCAATCCGCGTCTTGCGAGGCCTTGTTTGCGGCGACGCCCTTGGGCGCTCCATGTCGCTTCCAGATCTCGCGTGACCGCAATCGCTTGAGTTCTTCAAGGATGAGACTCGTTTCCTCCGGAAGTCCCGGCGCTTCCGACGAGTCAACGTGAACCGGCTCGGAGATCGCGGGCGTCGACCGCGGCAACGGTCCCTTCTCGGAAGATCGCCCGGCCACGAACCCGTATCCGCTCAGGGCGACGATCAGCAGGATGAGCGCTGTCCAAAAAAGTCGCCGTTGGCGCGTTGAGAGGGAATGGATCGACTCGGGCGCAAGCGCTCGGTCGAGCGCCGTCGTAAACTCTCGGATCGTCGCGTATCGCGACTTCGGGTTCTCTTCAAGAGCCCTGCAAATCGCGGTGTCCAGTGCCGGGGAAAGTTGCGGGTTATGCACCGAGGGTGGTTTAAAGACTCCCAAGGGAAGTTGTCCTGTCAGCATCTCGTACGCGAGCGCCCCCAGCGAATACTGGTCGGCACGTTCGTCCACTTTAAGGCCATACTGTTGCTCTGGAGCGACATACCCGAGCGTCCCCAATCCGTGCCTCGTTCCGGTCATCGCCCCCGAACCGGCGCGAAGCACGGCGATCCCAAAGTCTGAGACACGGGGGTTGTCGCCGTCGTGCAGCAAAATGTTTTCCGGCTTCAAATCCCGGTGAATGATCCCGTTCCTGTGCAAATACGCCAACGCCTCGCCCACCGGCATCACCACCGACCGGACCTTTTGCTGACTCAAACGTTGTCCCGCGATCATCTGTCTGCGGAGGTCTCCTCTCTCGACATACTCCATGACAAGATAGGGACGGCCATCTAAATCGCCAAAATCAAAAATCGAGAGTACGTTCGGGTGCGAGACTTTCGCCATCAACTCCGCCTCGCGACGAAACCGAGCGAGATCCTTGAGTGCGTCACTCCCCTCTTCCTCCAACAAGAACTTGATCGCGACCAGCCTATCCAGCTTCACTTGTCTGGCGACAAACACCTCCCCCATGCCACCGCGACCGATCCAATGCAGAACCTCGTAATCTTCCATCTCCGGCAATGGCCCGGAGAACTTGCCCTCCGTGCCATTTCGAGAATCTTGACGTAATTTGTTTGTCATGGGTTGGTTGCCTCAACGCTTGCGATAGGCGTTAGCCGCCGGCCACCACTGCGAATTCCCGCGACTTGGTCACTTAATCTTACCAACACATCACGGAGTTTACCCACCTGAGACCCTTTTTTGAAGAATCGACTCTGCCAGCACAGTCCAGAAACGAGCCGGTCTGATCCCCGACCACGTCGACAGCCAAGGATCGGGTTCGTTTCGGGAGAGACTCTCTGACCACACCTTTGCCGTGACAAATCGCCATCGGGTTCGTTTCGGGAGAGACTTATTGACCACACCTTTGCCGTGACAAATCGCCATCGGGTTCGTTTCGGGAGAGACTCACTGAC
>JAYVYS010000428.1:0-3664 GCA_043784005.1 Isosphaeraceae bacterium | reverse complement strand
GGTCAACCGGCTCTGCTCGCAGATCGCGTTCAAATACGGTTGGGGTTTCGTGAACGTCAACCTTCGGCCGTTCTATGCGGAAGGCTCGAAGTCGATGGGCTTCGAGATCGCCGAGGATCTGGGTTGGCGAGTGCCAGACCACGTGATCGCACCGATGGCTGGCGGCAGCCTGATCGGAAAAATCCACAAGGCGTTCCGCGAGTTGGAAACCCTGGGTCTGATCGATGGCCCGGTCGCCACCAAGATGTTTGGTGCCCAGGCGACGGGTTGCAACCCGATCTCAAATACCGTCAAGACCGACGCCTTGAGGATCAAGCCGATTCGTAACCCGAACACGATCGCCAAGAGCCTGGCCATCGGCGACCCCGCCGACGGTTATTTCGCATCGCAACTGATTCGCGACTCGGGTGGCTGGAGCGAAGATGTTGACGACGACGCGATTGTCGACGCCATGAAGTTGCTTGCCGAGACCGAGGGGATCTGGGCGGAAACCGCGGGGGGAGTCACGCTCGCGGTCGCTCAGAAACTGATCGAGCAAGGCCGGATTGATCGCGACGGAAGCACGGTGCTCTGCATCACCGGCAACGGCCTGAAGACGCAAGAAGCCCTCTACGGCAAGGTCGCTAAACCCGTGGTGATCAAGCCATCCATGGCCGAGTTCGAGGCGCTGATCGGTTCGCGAGTTCACGAGACCGATCTTGTGACGAGTGCTGTCTGACCATCGATTGTGAGCGGCGAAAACTCCCGCTCTCCCGTAGGAGAGGGCACCGTTCTCCGAAGATTCGCCTCCTCCCTTTCGGGGAACCGATCGCCCTCCTACAAAGACAACTTTTATCACCGACGTGAAGACCTTTTTAAACGACGAGACATGACGATGCCCAAGGTTCGCATCCCGACTCCGCTTCGCCCGCACGCTGGAGGCCTCGACACGGTGATTGCCGCGGGCACGACTGTCGGCGAGGTTCTCGGAAAGGTCGGGGAATCTTACCCCGCGCTTCGCGAACGGATCTTTGACGGCGAGGAACTGCGCCGGTTCGTCAACGTTTATGTCAACGATGAGGACATTCGCTACCTCGACGATCTCGGCACTCCCGTTGCGGAAACGGATGAAGTTAGCATCATCCCTGCCGTGGCAGGAGGTTGACCCGCGTCCGATCCTTCGGAAGTGAGGCTTCTGTTTGTTCGCGTCCGATCTTTCCCACCTCCGACAGCCAAGGGACTTCGCGCTCATGTCCGCCGCCTCCGCCGATTCAACAGGTCTTCCCAACGCGCTCGACCGTTACAGCCGCCAGGTTCGTTTTCCGTCGATAGGCGAAGCCGGTCAGCGAAAACTCATGGCAAGCCGCGTGACGATTTGCGGTTGTGGCGCGCTTGGAACCGTCCTGGCGAACCATTTGGTACGTGCGGGAGTCGGTCATGTCCGGATCGTCGATCGGGATTTCATCGAGACGCACAATTTGCAACGTCAGATCCTCTTTGACGAGCAAGACGTCGCCGACAACCTGCCCAAAGCTGAGGCGGCCGCGAGAAAACTTCGAGCCATCAACAGTGAGGTGACCATCGAGCCCGTGGTCACCGACATCGACCACACCAACATCGTCAGCCTGGTTGCCGACGCCGACCTGATTCTCGACGGCACGGATAACTTCGAGACCCGCTACCTGATCAACGACGCTGCGGTAAAACTCGGGAAGCCCTGGATTTTTGGAGGGGTGATCGGAAGCGAAGGTCAGACGATGACGATCATTCCCGGAAAAACACCTTGCATCCGCTGCGTGATCGAGACGAATCCGCCTCCCGGAATGACACCCACGTGCGAGACTGCCGGAGTGCTTGGGCCGGCGGTCGCGGTGATCGCTTCTTTCGAGGCGGTCGAGGCAATCAAGATCCTCAGTGGCGCTCACGAGGCTCTTAACAAAGAGCTGATCATGGTGGACCTGTGGGACTGGTCGTTTCGACGCCTGAAGGTCGCCCGCCTGCTGGAGATCGCGGATTGCCCTTGTTGCAAACACCGGAAGTTTGAGTGGCTCGACGGTGCCCTTGGTTCACACACCACAACACTTTGCGGAAGAAATGCCGTGCAAGTGGCGACACGTCAGGCGGAACCGTTGAATTTTCCCGAGATGGCCGCGAGACTATCGTCCCTGGGCGAAGTGCGGCACAATACGTTCATGCTCCGGTTCGCGACCGAGGGGCACGAATTCACGGTATTTCCGGACGGAAGAGCGATTATCAAAGGGACAAATGATATTGCGAAGGCCCGCTCGCTTTACGCGCAGTTCGTGGGAAGCTGATTAAGCGAGAGAGAATTCGATAGATTCGTGCGACGTGACGGATTCGTAAAATCATAAGACCGCTTGTCGAGAAGTCGATCATCAGCGGGTCAGGCGTAAGGCATTCTTCGAATCACTTGAGCAAGTCAGGAATGGCGACGGTTCTAATCCCCTCCTTTAATTTAAGCCATCAACCCATCAACGATCCGCCGAGTTTCGCCATGATTTATCTCGACAACGCCGCCACAAGCTTCCCCAAACCCGAACCCGTTTACCTGGCCCTCGACCACTTTGCTCGGACCTCGCTCGCCAATCCCGGGCGCTCCGGGCATCGTATGGCGATCGAGGCCGAACGAACCGTCGATGACACCCGGCATGCGCTCAATCAGTTTTTCAACGGAGAAGCTCCAGAGCGTTGGGTCTTTACGCTCAATTGCACCGACGGTCTCAACATGGCGATCAAAGGGGTGATCAACCTCGGTGATCACGTCATCACGTCCGACCTCGAACATAACTCGATCAGCCGACCCCTTCGACGACTTGAGAAAGATGGGGTCATCTCACTCACCCGCATCGAATCGAACGAGGGCTATCTCGATCCAGAGGATGTTCGAAGCGCCCTCACGCCAAAGACCCGCCTTGTGGCCCTTACTCATGCCGCGAACGTTCTTGGCACCGTCCAACCCATCGCCGCGATCGCGAAAATCGTTCGAGGCGCCAACGCCCTCTTTCTCGTCGACGCGGCGCAATCCGCAGGGGTTGTCCCCATCGATCTTCGGCAAACTGAGATCGACCTGCTCGCGTTCCCCGGTCATAAAGCCCTCTATGGGCCGACCGGCACGGGTGCCCTTTATGTCGGCCCCAGGGCAAAGCTGCGAACCTGGCGAGAGGGGGGAACCGGCGGTGATTCCAAGTCCGAGCTTCAGCCTGAACAGATGCCCTATTCCCTCGAAGGAGGCACCCCCAACGTCCTCGGTTTGGCAGGACTCGCCGTGGGGATCGCCTGGGTCGTCGAACAAGGCCAGGAAACCAACCGCCTGCACGAGGTCGCGTTGCTTCAAAAAGTCGTCGACTGGGTCGAGGGCGCGGGAGATGGCTGGAAAGTCGCAGGTCGTTGGGAGCCTGCCACGCATGTCGGTGCGCTTTCTCTGATCGTGCCCGACCCGACCGTGATCCATCCTCAAGATATCGCGGGAATCCTCGACACGAGCTTCAATCTGGCGATCCGTCCCGGCCTGCATTGCGCTCCGTATATTCACCGACGCCTTGGTACCTTTCCTGACGGCACCCTCCGTGTGAGCCCCGGGCCGTTCAATACCGAGGAACATATCGACGTGTTTCTGAATGCGTTAACTGAAATCACTGCGGGAGTCCTTTGAAGACGTCGCAGC
>JAYVYS010000427.1:0-2487 GCA_043784005.1 Isosphaeraceae bacterium | reverse complement strand
CCTGCGAGGTTGGCACCTGAAGGTGCAGTCCTCGCAATACCCCGTTGGCCGAGTACGAAAGGTTATCCTGGACAAACGCGGAAGGAAGCCCGGCCTCAGAATAGCGCGACTGGTTCCAGGTCTCCAGAAAGAACCCCCGCGAATCGCCGTAAACCTTGGGCTCGATGACGAGAACGCCCGGAAGGCGGGTCGGGATGACGTTCATGACAAGAACGGGCCTCGCGGTCGGGTCGGCTTGAATCGTTGACAAGACACTCCTCACAAGTATGACAGGGAACCGTCGTCACGCGAAAGACCGCAGTCAAAACATAATCAGTGTCAGTTCAATTTCACGCCTCGATCGGTCGCTTTCGTCAAAAAGGGAACTGACACTGATTAGGTAGGCGATTGGTCTCGGACTTTCCTCGGGCGGTCCACTGTTTGCGCGTGGCGAAAGGCTCGTTGCGAACATTCCTTGCACGTTTGGGCGTGTCGCGGGTTGTCCTGATCCAGAGACTGACTGCCGAACGCCTCATCGATCCCAAGCAGCGCCAACCCGCCCGTGGCGCCGATCACCGCCAGGATCACCGTCAGGTGCGTCGCCAGATCCCGAAGCTGAAGGCGAAGCGTGTTCATCAGGGAACCTCCATTCCTTGTTCGACAATAAGTGATCGAATGAGCATTTCCTCAATTTCAAACTGTCCGGCCCGAGTTCCGATCCTTCAAGACAGCGACACCGGGCGCGGATTCAGCCGCGGTATCGCCGTGGATTGACGATCCTTTACCGTTCGATGGATTGGAGGGTGTGGAAAGGGAATCAGACGACCGCCGGCGAAGGTCGAATACGTAAAGGTTCGTCAAGACCCGACGATTTGCCGATCCGACACGTCCACGGTTCGTAGGTTCGCGATAGAATGACGACTTGACCGGCGGATATATGCGATCCGACGGCGCCGGTCGGATTGAATTCTCGCCAGGTGGGGAGCGACGATGGAATCCAGGCCGAGTTTGGTCGAAGCGCGGGAGCAAGCCGGTGCCGTCACGTTCATCCTGCTCATCGACGATGACGCCGAGCTTTGCGAACTTCTCCAGGAGTTCTTGGCCCAGCGCGGGCTTCGTTTGGAGATCGCCAACGACGGTCGCCGAGGGCTTTCACGCGCGCTCAGCGGCGATCACGACCTGTTGCTTCTTGATGTGATGATGCCCGACCTCGACGGCTTCGAAATGCTCCGACTTGTTCGCAAACAGAGCAATATCCCGGTGATCATGCTGACCGCCCGCACCACGCAAGAAGACCGCGTCGCCGGGTTGGAAGCGGGTGCCGATGATTATCTCCCCAAGCCGTTCGGAACGGCCGAGCTTCTGGCGCGCATCCGTGCCGTGCTTCGCAGAGCGGACCGCGCCCCTCGGCAGTTCGAGGTACTGGAGGCCTGCGGAATCAAGCTCGTCCCTTCCGCCCGAGAAGCCTTCGCCGACGACGCGGTCCTGGCATTGACGACGGTGGAATTCGATATCCTGGAGTTCCTCGTCCACGCCGCGGGACGGGTCGTCTCCCGAGACGAATTGACCGCCGCGCTTTATCGACGACGCTCGACGCGGTTCGACCGCACGCTCGACATGCACGTCAGCAACCTCCGTAAAAAGCTCGGAGAGCACGGAGCCTTGATCCGGACCGTCCGAAGCGTCGGCTACCTCTTCCGTTCCGAACCCGAGCCCCTTGGTGGTGGTGCCTGAGATGCGATCGATCTTCGCGAAAATCCTGCTCTGGTCGCTCGGCACGCTCGTGCTTTCGATGGTCGCTTACTGGGCGATCGCCGAGGCCCTGGATCGGCGTGGGCACCATGTCGGCGACCCATTCCGAAGCATGATCATGTTTGTCGAGGACGAGGTCTGTCGCGCCTATGAAGAGGGAGGCCCGGTGGGGCTTGACGCCCACCTCAAAAGGCTCGACGCGAAGGTTCCCGGCCAGCATCTTTTGATCGACGAGAAAGGCCGCGACCTGGCCACGGGGGCGGATCGATCCGACTTATTCAAAGAAGGCCATGGCAAACCGGGTTTCAACTACCGGCCCGACGGACAGATCATGATCGTCGGCAAGCCCCGAGGTGGAAAATACCGGGTCATCACGATCGTCCCGCCCTGGTTCGAATCGCCCAACATCCTTCCGTATTACGGGGCCGTGGTGCTGGTGATCCTCGGCATGGGGGGGGTGCTGGCCGTTCACCTCGCATCGCCCCTTCGCAAGCTCCGCACGGTGGTCGACCGGTTCGGACAAGGTGATCTCTCGGCCCGCGTCGGTTCAAAGCGCAAGGACGAGATCGGCGAACTCTCTTCGGCGTTTGACCAGATGGCGGTGCGGATCGAAACGTTGCTGACCGCCGAACGCCGGCTCCTTCAAGACGTCTCGCATGAGCTTCGCTCGCCGCTGGCGCGGTTGGATGTCGCGGTGGACCTTGCCGTCACCAGCGAGGACCGAGGCGTTTCGCTCGGTCGGATCAAGCGCGACGT
>JAYVYS010000426.1:0-19553 GCA_043784005.1 Isosphaeraceae bacterium | reverse complement strand
GAACGAAACGGGCCCCCCGATTTACAATCACGCGGCCGGTTTTGTTGGCCTCCGAGTTGGTTCTCGTTCGAGTTCCTCATGACTTGGGAGCGACAGCGGGCTTTTCGAGAGGAGACTCGGCGTCTGGCGTGATTTGACGACTGTTGACAGGGGGTTGCGGTGTAACCGTCGGCGTTGTCGGTGGCACGTTGGCTCCGTTCGCGTCGATCTCCTGAAAACTGATGATGTACCGCTTCACGCTACCCGTCGCGCCCGGAGTGATCGGAACCGTCGGACTGCTTGGGATTGTGGAGGGGATGAGCGGAAGCACCGGGGCCAACGGCATTTGCTCCTTGATCACCGAGTCAACCAGCTTTTCGATCACAGGTTGAAGGATCGTCATGAACGGGCCGAACGGTGTGTTTTTCAAAAAGGCGGTCGCCTCGTCGAGCAGAAACTTGACGATCGCGTCCTTGGCAGGCAGATTGCCTCCACTAAACACGGTAAGATCACGCATCCGCTGAATCAGCTTGTCTTTGAGGCCCTTTAGCCAGCCCGATGATTCAAGCTGAGCCGTGAGAGACTGCTGGAAGAGCAGCTGACTTTCCGATAGCACCGCTTGCGGGCTGCCTTGGAGACTTCCGGCATTCGGAGGCACGGACGCCATTTGCGGCACATAGTATGTCAGGTTTGGCGGGGCGGCCTGAATGTTGGGTGCGACCATCTGAACTTGCATTGGCGCAACATATTGAAGTTGCGTCTGCACAAAATGCATTTGCAGGGGGGCGACGAAACTTGTCGACATTTGAGGAGCCTGCACAGCGAAGCTCTGAACGCCTGTCGAAACGGGAACGTAAGTCACCTGAGAGACCGTGGTTCGATGAGTTCCGCGGTGGCCGCCTGCGATTGCAGCGCTGTCGGCGATACCCGGCAGCAAGGCGATCGAAACCCCTGCACCGACCCACCGCAGGATGGTGTGAACACTCAGCATGTGAACCTCGCAAAGAAGTTCGGCTCCTTCCAAAACGATCAGGTGGGTCCTTCCAACCTGCGATCAAGCATCGACGCAACCTGCGAAAATTAGGGAATCTTGGAAGAGTATATCACCCCGGATATGGATTTGTTACCGAAAGTGCGGGCTCCGCTTCACGGACGAACTTAGCCATTAGACATTGTTCGTCTGACCTCTGCTTGATAGCATAATTTATCGCCGCCAATCATCGAAAAACGGCCGATCATCGACGCCTACGGGCCGACACTTGAATGTGCCCGAGTTTGGGGATCGACGATCGGCCATGCAGGGAACGTGTTTGCGCTTCCTAGAAATCCAATTACTTGTGACTCCACCACGAAGGCTTTTGCGTGGTTCCTTGAGGAGTCGGCAGGGTTGGGGCAGGGCCAGGGGCAGGGGGCGGGCAAGCGGCTGGCGGCGGCGGCGGCGGCGAAGAAACGGGGATCATGGTCACTTGCGGCTGTGGAATCGGCGCGGCCGTCATGGTGTTGATGTTGGTTAACCCCGGTCCCGACGACTGGCCGAACGGCGATTGTAATTCGGTAGTTTGAACCGTCTCGATCCGGGCGCGTCCGAGTCGGATCATCCGTTCTCCCACTCTCGCCAACCCTGACGCGAGTAATCCAGGGCCTCGAACGCGGACCCTCGTCGTGTTTCCCAAAGTTGGCATCGACAACATCTGATTGGAGATCGCAACCTGTCCGCCGCCCGATGAAAGCATCGGGGCCGTAGCGGGAGGAGTCGCCGCGACCAAAGGTTGCGGGCCCGGGGCCACGGCCATGACCGGTTGGGGAGCAGGGGCGGTAGGCAAGAACACGTTGCCCATCAGAGGTCCCGGGGCGGCGGTCATCATCTGCGGAACATAGACGATCGGTGCCTGCGTCGGGGCGACAAACACTTGCGGAGCCGATTGCTGGATTAAAAAGTTCTGTCCGGGAACCTGGATCAAGCCGGCGGGTGCCGCCACGACTCCCACGTTGGGGGTTGGAACTTGTGGAGGAGTTTGCGCAACTTGAGGCGGTGCGGAAGCAACCGGAGGCGCGTTCGCTGGCGGATACTGCGTCGATGCGTGTATGTCGTTAGGGAAGTTCGCCGGATTTACCGCAGGATCGTTGGGCTGACCGGCAGTAGCCGAAACCAATCCCAGGTTGTAGGGTACAAGGCGGGCGGAAAGTGCTTCTGCGGTATTGCAACCGCTAATGCTGCCCAGTAGCGCCACGCCTTGGGGACCGCGACCATAAACCACCACGGTCGGAAACCGAGTGATGCCTGACGACTTTACGAACGCCGGGTCGTTTTCCTTCACAATCGTTAGAACCTGAACCAATCCACGATTGGAACGGGCCCAGGCTCCCTCGACCAGCTCTGTCGCCAGGCGCCCGCTGGCCAGTTCGTCTCTCGAAGAAAACACCGCCAGCGTGGGAACTCCTTTTAGGCGTGTATTTGAGAGCACTTCGGCGAGTTTATCGCCTGCGAGACTTTCCTGCGCATTCGCAACGGAACGTCCTGGCGGAGAGAAGAACATCGCCACAGCCGCGATGGCCAGCGTGGCTAAGTCCTTTCGAATATAGGCTGAGGTCGGCATCGCTGATCCTTCCTTGGCACGATACGATAGGCTTCGATTCGACTCCGTTCGAATCAAATCAGGCGACGAATCCCGTCGCCCTCCTCCAAGCTGCGTTTCGCTCAACGTGTTGATGAGGAGGAGACGGCACGGAAGGCCCGCGCCAGCTTTGAGAAGTGGTCTCGGACACGCTCTTGCTGTACAGAAGTCATCGGCGGCACACTCCCTTGCGAAGGACGGACGTCGAGTCCAACGCTGGCAAGCTCCGTCCCCGTGTAAGCACTCAACGGGATAAGGACAGTTTGAGTCCAGGCTTCGCGCGAGAAGGAATCGTTCGGGATGACGACGTCGAGCCGACGTGACATTTCATTTTGTAGGCTCGCAAACGACGAATACAGGCTCGACCGCTGCGCAACGGATTCCATAACGTCGGCGACTTCGGCGGCCACGCGCGTTCCTCCGGGAATCCGATGGATACTCGCCGCAACGAAAGACTCCGAGGAAGGTGCGGACGGAATAACCACACCAGCATTAGCTGGCGCGGGATTCAGGGTGAGTATGTTGGAGGCGCTCGGAGTTATCGGGACCGGGACGCCACCTTGCGCAGCATTCCCTGGAGGTGTTCCCACAAGGACCGTCACCTCGTCCGGCTCCGAAATCTCTCGATCACCCGAAACAACCAGGGCGAATCGGTAGACTCCTGATCCCGAGGGGATGAACGAGAAGTAAACACCTTGCTGCCTCGGAGCGATCACTCCTGGACCGGAGACCTGCATCCAGCGCGCGGTTTCCCCGTCCGCCGGGACGCTTCGCGCTCCATTCAAGGTCACACGATGCCCGACCAGGCCAACCTGATCGTCGCCCGCGTCGGCCTTCACGGTCTTTGCCGAGGGGGCTCCCGGATAAATCTTCGGGCCGGTCACCTCGCCGGTCACCATGCTGAGCTTTCCGCCTCGAACCGGGACGACCACTTTTAAGACCCGCACCTGATCCGTCCTCGCCGCGATTAGGACGAAAGTCAGTTGCTCGGCTCCTGGCGGAACCGTCAATGTAACAGAAGCCTTATTCGGGTCGTCGATGATCGCCTTCGGTCCTTCGACCTGGAACCATTGGAACCGGGTTCCGTCGACCATCGCCTTTTCGACTTCGAGCACGAGCCGAGATCCGGTTACCGCAGGGCCCGCGGTCTTGACGACGGTCTCTCCATAGGTAATATTCATATTCGATAGAGGCGACGGGACGGCCGCCGACGCTTCGGTTCCGGCGCATTCAAGTCCGGATGCCAGCACGTCCGGCAAATCGCTGCCAGCGCTTGCCCTCAAAGAACTTATCAATGGCAACACCACGGCAAGAATGGCGAAAATTCGCACGCGATCATTCAGGGTAAATCTTGGAAGGTTCCGCCGCGTTCGCCTCTCCATCCTGCCCGTCCGTCCCATCATGGGAATAAGTCCAGACCCTTTGCAGGTCGCATCGCCGCCGTGGACTGTCACGCTCATTTCATCGTCCCGCATGACCGACGTCTTGAACAAAACCTCTCGGGCCGCCTCAGTGCGAAGTGCGACGCCCGCTTACTTTCCGTTGCCGCTTTGGTCAAATAATTGGGGTCTGAAGTTATCGTTCAATGGATCATCTATTGAAACCAGGTCTGTCGAGACGGACTCGAGTCACTCGCGCGGAAAGGTTTCATCACTCATACCCACCCTTGCTCGTATCACGAACTTCGCTATGAATTCATTGGACGGCGGAGTTGTTAACACGTCGAAAATTTTTGAACGTGGTCCCCTGGAGCAGGCCCGACGCTTCGCGGTCATCGGCGAGGAGGAAATTTGCGTTAAATCTAAGCGCATGCCTACCCTATATCTGATCCCGAGCGACTGAATTCCCGAAGCGAACGTGCTGACCCTGAGCTTGGAATGTCCGCAAGAGCGCCCGAAGTTTGAATAACTCGCGGATGGTTCACGAGTTCACAACTGGTTTTCTAGCCATTTCGGCTGCAAATCCCGCCCGATCGAGAAGATTGAAGGAGGTTTCCCTGACAGTGAGGACTCACCCGTTCCGACTGTCATCGGTACCTAAACTCTCGAAACGGTCGGCGGATGGTTCCCAGGTATCACGCTTGAGGATACCCGACGCCGATTCCGGGCCAACGGGGCAGACTGTGAGGCGGAAGCGTTCAAAAACGAGCGGTAATTCGGGAAGTTCCAAACAGTATGACGATTCCGCAGCGGCAACACGGTTTTGAAGGGGACGACCCCCCAGATGCTGCGCCGTTCCGAGTCGATCGCTGAGCACCGGGGTCGTGACCCGCAGCTTCGCGAGACTATCCGAGAGGTCTCGGCGACAGACACTCCGGAATGGGCGGCTCGGTCGCGCTTTAGACATCACTATCGACTCTTGGTCGGTACGAGGCTCGTCCGGTGGACGGGGGGGAATCCTCCGGGTCGGCGATCGGCTGGAAATCGTCAAAAACTGACGAATCGGCCTCGCCGGTGGTGGTCGGGTTTTTTATCCCGGAGGATAAAAATGGCGTAGAGCGCGATCGCGGCGATGACTGCGACCGCGTTACGTGTCGCTGGGTCGGAACTGAGTCCGATGACGTCGCCGAATTTAGTGAGCATTTGATACATCGAAGTGCCTCCATGACGAACGGTGCCCGCTTTGGAGCTGCGAATTTTTCGGAGGCTAAACGCCAAATCTGGAGAAGAGTGTCAAATTACGACGAGGGTCTCCTGACTTCAACGTCGACTAATCCGGGGGGCGACGCGATCGCAGGACGTTCGCCGTTCAGGCTTCGTCGAAGATGAAGTCGAAAAATTCAGAGCCGCTATGAGGAGGCTACTTCGCAGAAAAGGATTTTGAGGTTACGATAGGGGTACACTTGTGCGGTTTTGTACCGACGTGTTTACGGAATGACACGAGACCTCATGGATGACGTTGTCGATCAGTCATCGCCGAACAGTGAGGAAGCGCCCGTTCCAGGCGACGCTCCGCTTGACTTTGCCGTCGCTTAGGACCCGGAATCGGCTGAGGCCATCGGCGAATCCTTGACAGACGCCATATCAGGCCGACGGCGGCATTGGCGCCTAACGCTCAAATGGGCGAACATTGCGACGGCATTTCTCGCAAAACCACGTAGAAAACATGTCTTCAAATACTGTGTACGGAAATGCGAAGATCGAGAGAATCCTTGACGACCTCCAACGAAGAATATCTCGATTCTGCTCAGTGTAATCTTCGCAGCGCGGACACCATCGTTCTCGGGTCAACGTCTCCTGACGCATGGTAAACGGGTCCGAATCGCTTGTCGTACCCGGTACTCAATCAACTCGCGTCCGGCCCAACAAGGCGCCGTGCTCCGTTGTCGATCCTCGGGAAAAGCCGGGAAGGAAACCAGCTTGCTGATTTGCGAACCAGGTGCTTGATTTCGATTTGAATTGTCTGTACGGATACCCACCTAGTAAAACCTCGTACGTAGTTTACGGTTTCTCGATCAATTTGCAAGCGATTGATGTCCGCCGGGAAATCCAATTGCTTCGAAAATCCTTCCGAGCGCGATCGCGCAATGAGTGAATTCGCACCGGCTTGGACTTATCATCAACTTTCAGCCCAGCCTCTGACGTCGTGCACGGCCGTCTCAAGTCGTTCATTCGCGAATCTAATCCTCAGGAGCCCTGTTCGATGACCACGTTTACATTTCGTTGCGGCGTCGCTTGCATGATGGCCGTTTTCGGTCTCCTCACGTGCTTCGCGGCCGACGAGAGTCGAACCGGCGAGACGTCCGTCCGATGGAGGCAACATGATATCCGTCGACCCAGGCCGTCCGTCGTCGCGCCTGCCGAAGCGCCCATCGCATCCAGGCCTCCACAGGATGCGGTGGTCCTGTTCGAAGGGACGAGGCTCGACTCCTGGAAATCTCCGAACGGCGGCCCCGCGACCTGGAAAGTGAAGGATGGTTACATGGAGACGGCTCCCGGCACCGGGCCGATCGAGACGAAAGTAAAGTTTGGAGACATCCAACTCCACGTAGAGTGGGCAGCGCCTAATCCGGCGGTCGGAGTGGGACAAGATCGCGGCAACAGCGGCATCTTCTTGATGGGAGAGTTCGAGATCCAGGTGCTCGACTCGTACCGCGCCGAAACTTACGCCGATGGTCAAGCCGGGGCGATCTACGGGCAATACCCCCCGTTGTTTAACGCCTCGCGTCCACCCGGTGAGTGGCAAACCTACGACATCGCGTTCCGTCGTCCCCGCTATGACTCATCGGCCAAGCTTCTGGAGCCCGCGTGCGTGACCCTCTTTCACAACGGCATTCTCGTGCAGAATAACGAGGAGCCCTTCGGCCCGACCTCCTGGCTGAAGTGGCTCCCTTACGCCGATCACGGCGATCGCGGTGTGATTTCGTTACAAGATCACGACCACCCCGTGCGTTACCGCAATATCTGGCTCCGCGAACTCCCCGAACGACCCGCACAGACCGCGACTGATCTCGACAGGCCGAAGGTCGTTACCCTCTCGAGGGAAGTGCTGGATAAGTACACGGGGAAGTACCGTCTGAACGACAAACCGAATTCTCCAATCGCCACGATCACGCGAGAGCAGGGGCATCTGGTGGTCACTTTGTCATTCCGCCCCCAGCCGCTCATGATCGAACCCATCTCCGAAAACGTCTTCGACATGCCTCTCACCGACGGCAGATTCACGTTTCAGAACGATGATCAAGGACGCGTGACCGGGGTTCATTTCAAGATCGGCGATGGTGAACGCGAGATGAAGAGGATCGCGCAATGATCTTTTGGTCTCGACACGGCCAACGCGACGATAGCAGTTGGCAGGAGACCGCTCATTCTCAAATTGCAAATGGAAGATGATCTCGTGATCCAAGCTTTTCAGCGTGAGACGATTCGCATGAAAACAAACGAGATCGTATCGGCCAACAGCGGCCGGGGACGACGCGTACTCGCTTGGGCCATCGCGATCGGGGTTGGATTGGTGGGCCTGATGATGGCGCACCATCCGACGATCTTGTCTGGCTTAAGACTTGTTCAGACAGACCTTGCCGACCCCCGCTTGATCAATTATCTCCTTGAGCACAACTTTCGCTGGTATTGCGGTGACCCAAATCATTCCCAGCTTTGGCACCCGCCGTTCTTTTATCCGGCTCGTAACGTCGCCGGATATTCCGACACGTTCCTCGGGATCGCCCCACTGTATGCGGTATTCAGGTTTACGGGGTTTGCTCCGGATACCTCTTTTCAGCTTTGGGTGATGGCCCTCTCGATACTGAATTACGCAGTGATGTTTCACCTGTTAAGAGTGCGGATGCGCCTTTCGATTCCCGGAGCCGCCGCGGGTGCCTTCGTCTTCGCATTCGGAGCTCCGAGGATCAACCGGATCGCTACGCCGCAACATTTGACCCACTTTTTGAGTCTGATCACTGTTGATGCCCTATGGGGGATCTTCGCGGGTCAACCGAGGACCGTGTGGCGTCGCGGCCTGCTCTGGTTTACAGCGGTGATCGGTATTATCGCCCAGCTCACTTCCGGGTTTTACCTCGGCTGGTTCCTAATCCTTGCCTTGGGCATCGCCTCGATCGTCGCGATATGGCTACCCTCCATTCGATTAAAGTTCCTGGCGACGTTGTGGCGAGATGCGCCTTGGATCGCCATCCCGGCGATCGGGGGTGGTCTCATTTTGCGTTCCTGGGTCGCCCACCATCGAGCCGCGGCGTTCAACTGACGGTACATCACTTATGTGCAACTCTTCCTGCCACACCCGAGCACATGGCTCTATCAGGGGCCGAAAAGCTGGTTCGGAGCCTGGACGGCGGGACTTATCCACTTGCCATACCCTTCCATCGAAATCGAACTGCGGCTCGGTGTCGGGATTGTAACGGCGCTCGTGTGCCTGGCCGGCCTCTATGCGACGAGAGAACGCCGACCTGTTCAGTTATTGACAGTGGTTGCCATCGTTCTTTTTTTCTGCCTCACGATCGTTCCCCTTTCGCTGGTGGATGCTTTGAAGTTCGGTTTGGTGCTCAGTGCGCTCGCGATTGCCTTCACACAAAGGAGCGAGAATCCGTGGGTCTTCCTTGTCGCCGTCGGTCTGGACTTCATGTCACTGGTACTTTCCGTGTTTCGATCGGAACCCATGCTTGGGTTCGGGCTAGTCACTCTGCTGCTCGCGGTCAAAGCTTTGCATGGTTGGACGGGCGACACACGCGAGCGTCTTATCCTGGGTGGACTGTGCCTGGGATTGCTCACGACGTTATGCCCGGCCACGATCGTGCTTTTGTATGGGGCTGTCATCGGAAGTTTGCTGGCGGCACTTGCGGCCGCACTGGGTTTGAAGTCGCGCTCGCGAATCGTGGCGGTGGCGATTTTGGGGTTACTCCTTTTCGCCCTACCGCTCACCTTCGCTGGTCATCTGCCGGCCTTGATCCTCGGGTCACTCACACCGCTAGTCGTTGGATTGGCGTTGAGTGTCCCCGACTCGTTCCGGCCTCCGGTCCGGTCAGTCGCGGGAGCCTTGATCATCGGGTTGGTGATCACGAGGCTTTTCGATCCCGAGGGCTCGGCCTGGTCGTACTTCTTCGTCAATGTCCCAGGAGCGAGCGCGATGTTGTTCGTTTCGCGGATCGGACTGATGATGCTGATTCCGGCGGCGATCGGACTGGGACTGTTTGTCGACATGATGATCAAGAAACGGAAGCCCCTCGCCGCCTTGATCGTGTTTTTGGTCTGCCTGCTGGAACAAGGGGTATCGAATTCGGCATTCGATAAGTATGCGAATCGTCGGATCATTGCCGCGCTGGCAAGGCAGGTCGACAACGGTGCCACTGCATTCTATTACAGCCCGTTGCAGTCGTCCGCTGCTTACTACCATTCCAACATTGACGCGATGTGGGCTGGTCTCCTTCGCGGCAAGCCGACTGACAACGGATACTCCGGCGGAACCCCCATCGACTGGAGACCCCTGGAGAACTCCGTGATCAACGATGATTTCGACGACTTTCGAATTCACAGGAAACTCGCCGAATGCAGAAGCAAGTACGGCCGATCCAACGGATCGATCTGTTGGATCATCGGTCCTTGGACTTGGGACCTCGACCAGGAACTGTCCTCCGAGTGATGAACTTGACGTACCTGCGGTCAAGGCACCGCGACTTTTTTGAAGTCGCAATCCAACCCCGGCTAATCACATCACGAAGAGATTCGCGCCGGAGTTGGATTGCTTATCTCGCTCGACATCAACGAAATGTCCGTTGAGTGAAGAGGTAGAGATCGTTTTTCCAGACCGACATGTTATGCCCGCCCGAATCCACGTGCCAGATGTGCGACACGTTTTTCTGTTTGAAATAGACGTGAGTGCGCCGACTGATGTTGATCAGTCCGTCTTGATCGCCGCAAGAGATCCATAATAACTTGAGCTTTCGAGCTGCCTCTTCCGGGTTTGGCAAGAGTTTTTCAGGAGTTCGGGTGTTGGGCGCGGAGGAGAATCCCCCAACCCATGCAAAGCTGTCAAGATTACCCAGGCCGAAGTTGAGCGCCTGACCACCACCCATCGAGAGCCCCGCGATGGCACGGTTTTCCGGACCCGACTTCACCGGATAGTGCGATTCCATGAACGGAATGAGGTCCTTGAGCAAGTCGGCTTCGAACTTCTCGAAGGCCGGGGCATGGCTGTAGATATTGCCCTCCGCTCGGTCGTTCGGCTGGGCCCGACCGTTCGGCAGGACGACGATCATGGGCACAATCTTCCCGTCCGCGAGAAGATTGTCGAGAATGACCTCCGGCGAACCGTGCTTTTGCCACTCGGTTTCATCGCCTCCGATTCCGTGAAGCAGCTAGAGCGCGGGGTATTTGCCGTCCGCCGAGAATCCCGGCGGCGTGTAGACCAACATCTTCCGTTTGTTTCGGACGGTCGTGGAGTTGTACTCGACCGTCTCGACCCTGCCTTTGCCGATTCCGTCACGCTGTTGGTCGAACCCCACCGGCGCGGCGGGAAAGGCCCCCTTGTCGTCCGGACCCATGACGATCGGCGTCCGAGGACGCTGCGGCCTTCGCGCGGCGGCTGAATCGGTGGCCTTGGTCGCAGTAAACAGCAAGGGCGCGAATTCGTGAAGGCAGCGCCGCCATGTGAGCCACTCGTGCGCCGTGCCGGGAGACTCGTAATATACGTGTTTGATGCCGGCTTTTTCCAGCGAATCGTGATAGTTTTTCACGCCGTCGTACATTCGCTTCGCCTCGGACGTGCCGATGCCGAGCCAGAGGAGATGGATCTGTTTATTGAAGGCGTCCGCATCGGCCATGACTCCGTTGTGCGCGGTCTTAGGATCGAAGCCGACGCCGCCGAACCCTCCGCCAGCGCCGCTAAATCCGCCGATATGTGAGAAGGTGTCAAGGTGGTTGAGTGTGATCTGGAATGTTTGCATCCCGCCCATCGAGAGACCTGCCATCCCGCGATGGTCACGATCGGGAATCGTCCGATAAATGGAATCGATCATGGGGATCAAATCCTTGACCATGACCTCGTCGAGCGCCGAGAACATCCTGCTGAAGTTTGGAGGAACCGGGGCGGGTGCGGCGGCCTTTGTTGTATCGGCGAGTGCGTTTGACCCCGCGGCGGGAGCGGGTGCCGCAGGAGGTCGCGTGGGCACGGGGGGATCGCCGGGTCTTCGGGCGTAACCTTGCTCCATCACGATCAGGATGGGCTTGGCTTTTCCCTCGGCAATCAGGTTGTCCATGATGAAGCTGACGCGCCCTTGATTCGGCCAACCGCGCTCATCCTCGTCGCCGCCGTGCTGGAGGTAAAGCACCGGATAGCGGGCGTCGCGGCTCCTGTCGTAGTCAGCCGGGGTGAAGATGAAGATGCGACGCCACGATTCGGTCGTCTTCGAGTGATACCCTCGCTCAAGGACTTCGCCGTGCGGTACGTTTTTGGGAGAGTAAAAGTCAACATCCTTTTCGGGAATCTCGATTCCGCTTGACTCCTTGCCGACTCCATAAAACGATTCGCTCGCAGGGTCGTTAACCTGCACGCCATCGATCACGACCCAGTAATAGTGAAATCCTGGAACCTGCGGGTCCGAGGTCGCGGTCCAGAATCTGTCTTCACCTTTCACCGCCGGATAGCGCTTACCACGGTCAAATTCGCCTTATTCGCATTGGGCGCTTTGATGCGAAACTCGACACGCAAGTCGGGAAGTATCCGTGGATACTCCGCTCCCCGGACGTTTGTAGGTGCCGGAATCGCCTTGGTTTCCGCGGCCAGGGACCACGTCGAGCCGGCGGAAAGAAGCGAAAACACGAGGCCAGTCTTTACCGCGCAATTCATTTGTGAATCTCGCTCGGGACATGGATCTGAGTTGTCAGAGGAAATGGATGGGTCACGATCTGGCACGACGGACCCAATTCGGTCTCGCCTACAGGACACGGACGCGATGCTACCAGATCTGATATGTGGCGAACTGAAAAAATCTCGACCGCCGCCGATCGCTCGGGTTATGCGCCGATTCTGGATTCGTCGCAACTGGCGACGTGCTGTGTCGGTGTAATTCCCGATTTTGTTACCGAGTCGCGAGCATTCCGTGCGACGAGGGCCGGGCATTCAAGCGGAGATTGTTGTGGCGATTGATAACCCGATCAGGCGAGAACGGGCCTTGGTCTTGTCACGAACCGTACCGCCAAGCTCACCAGTGAGATCAGCCCCAATGCCGAGATGATCAGCCCGACCTGGACGGATCGGGGACGGTACTGATAGACCAGCTTATGCTTTCCTGATTTCACCGCGGCTCCGCGCATCATGCGGTTTGCGCGATACACGGGCGCGGGCACTCCGTCGATGGTCAAGGTCCAGCCCGGATAGTAGATGTCGGAAAGAACGACCATTCCCGGTGTTTCGAGAGAAACATCGAGTTCCACACGGTCGGATTCGTAGCGCGTCAGGACGACATTCTCTCGTGATGTCGGCAAGACACCGCTGAAGCCGCGCTGGAGCGCCTCTTTATCGTCGTTTTCGAGCCAGACCAGGCGCTTTGGGTCGTAGACGGTGCGTGACCTTTCGGTCCAAAAGATCTCTCCCGAGTAAAGGATCTCCTGCATCGGGCCGTTTCGGCTTTCGCGCGAGAGCCCTCTGAGTTGGGGGAGAAAGCGGGATTCATGCACGACCCAGGCCCTAGGATAGCAGTTCAGATTAAGGCGGATCTGGTAGTCTTCCTTCATGCTCCATTCCCGGCTCCGTTCCTCGGCGCCCGGGCCATTTGAGAGCTCCAAAGGGGGTGCGATCTGCTTGGTCTGTTCCAGGAATGAGGCGTAGCCTCGGTGCTCATCTTTCCAGCCGCCGGAATAGGTAGGGGTGACGAAATACCGAGTATTCCACATGTCGAACGACCGTCGCGGGTTGACGACGACTTCGCTGCCGACGTTCACGCCGAGCATCTTCGCTCCGACCTCGTCAGCCTGTCTGCGAAACGCGCCGAAATACCATTCGTAGTCGTAAAGCTCGGCCACGCCAAGTACCATCGTGTAGCTGATGCCTTCGGTGATTCCGTATTTCGGCTGGATCGTCTTGCGCTCCCATTCGACAAAATCCCGGACCCGGTCTTTTGAGGCCTCATCCCTCCAGCCGATCGGGTCCCAGATAGGCATCCTGTGTACTCGGAACGGGCCGGGAGTGGGGTTCTTCTTCTCAGCTTCGTTGATCAGCCGAACGACCTCAGGAGTTCCCTCGAACAAACTCTGTGGAACGGTGAGGATGTAGCGCGCATTGGCGACCGCCAGGTCGGCCGACGTTGCAAGCAAAAGAATCCCGGCCGCAAGCACTTGGCGTTTCGGGCCGAAGCATATCAGTGCGAGCGTCAGGGCCATGAGACTCGCGCCCTGGAGCAGGGCTCGTCGCATCTCGGAAATCGCTCCCGGAGCGTCGAGTGGGCCGAAGGGCGAACCTCGATCGCCAGCCTTGATCCAGGTGACGATCGCTGTGTTCCAGACAAGTGTTGTCGCTAACGCGATCATGCTCAGGACGATCATCACCACGGCACAGCCGATCACCCTCCTACGCGTGGGTGCGTCGCCCGCCATCAAGCTATCCCAGCCCAGACCCGCGAGCGAAGCAAACGAGAGGATGGTGAGCGTCAACATTTTGCTCGGGAACCGGAACTGGCGAAAGCCGGGCAAAAACGTGGCGAGGGCCCAGTAAACGCTGCCGTCGCCGTCGCGAAGCTGCCGATCAAACCGGATCGAGGCGGTTTGTTCGTCGTCGTGCGGGCCAATCATCCTGGCGACGGCGGGAGAGAATCGCGCCCAGTATAGCGGGCTGGTGAATTCACCCATGCTCGCGACCAGGCTGACGACCGCGATGATCGAAAGCCAAGATCGCCAAGGGGTGCTATCCTCGCGACAAAACCGCAAGCTGCCGAGTGAGATAAAAAACGCGATCGTTCCGAAATAGAGGGACGGAACCCAGGATTTCACCGTCCTATCCGTCAGCCAAATCAGCGTCAGCCACGAACGATTGCCTTGAAACGACGTTCCGAAAAGGTTTGGCCAAAGAAATTCGACCACGCGTAAGGGTTCGAGGCTGAACTGATAGATCTCGTGAGGGCCATCACTCGCGGCGCGACCTGTGAGTCCGGTGAATTCCATCACGGGAAGGACCTGAACGGCAGTCAGTGAGCCAGCCAGCACGGCCGACCCCACCAACCCGAAAAACATCGGCACAAGTCTTTGGCTGACTGCTTCTCCCGGGTTCATACGCAACCTGGCTTTGCGCCATGCGAGAAACATGACAAGCCCGACCGACAACCAAACGATCGCGACGGTCGGTCCCGCGAACACCATCCAAGGGAGCGGCGAAGGGGGCTGACCGGGAGGCCGCGCCTCGCGAACCATCGGGGCCACTCGCGCCATCGCCAGCGCGGCCGCAATCCAGAATCCGATGCCGACCACGGTCAAAATCAGACCGGTACGAAGGCCGGTCGCGGTAGCGCCGGTCGCACGCCTGTCACGCGTCAGGAGGATCGCATATCCACCCGCCGCCAAGCCTGTCAGGTACGCCATTTCGGGATCGCCGCCAAGCGTTTCCATCGCTAGAACGATGGCCAGGCCCAGCAACGCGAACCGACTTCTTAACCTCAGCCAACGATCGACCGCCAGAAACCCGAGAGGCAACCACGCGGCCCCAACCAGATAGATAATGTTGCAATATTGAAAAAGGACGGGAGCCCCAAACGCGAAGCTGAGCCCTCCGAGCGCCGCACCTTCGCGGGATGTCCGCCATGATCGCAGCAAGAGAAACGTCCCGGCGAACGCGAGCAAAGTGTGGGCGACAATGTAAAGTTTAGCCGCGAGGGCATACGGGAACACCGCGTAAATTAGCTTACCGGGATACAGGACGGCGGCCGTCGGATTGCCGAGTAATGGCATCCCGGCATTTTCCTCGGGATCCCAGAGCGGTAAGCGGCCGGCCTGCCACTCCGTTTGCACCCGCTGATAAAGCGGATAATAAAAGTGCGCGGCGTCGCGGTAGCCGAATTGTTCGTTGCGAAAGAGAGCGCGGCCAAAACAGGCCGAAAGCAGTCCCAATAAGCAAACCAAAATGAGTAAGGGAGTTGCCATCCGGCGCATGGAATCACTTTACTTCTAAGGTCGAATGGCAATGGAAGGCCTATCGTATCGTACCACGATCAACTCTTTCGGGCGAAATGGTTTCGAGCGATACGACCTGGCTACCTCTGGAGAATCCGCCATACGCACAGTCACCAGAGAAATTTTGAGCTCACCACAAAGCTGAAGCTCGAAGCGATGTGATTTTATCGCGAATTTCCTGTTTTTGTGTTGGCGTTGTTCCCGAAATCGCCCTTATCACTATCTTCGCGCAGGAATTGGAACCCCCTCCTGCCGCCAATCAGGGGTGTGATGGGTCACCGGCCTGATCTGGTGTTTCCGGAAAATGGAGATTCAACGCGATGATAAGATCCATGGCATGGACAGCTATCGGAACCTGTCTTCTCACGCTTCTCAGCCCGTCAGAGTCTGCGGCTACCGTGACTTACACTTTCAACGATCCCGCAAACATTAGCTTTACCGGTCCCCTTCACAATCGCGTATCCGGGACTTACAAGGAGCAGTCATCCGAGGGCCCGATCGTCGCGACATTCACGTCCTCTAATGACCTACGGATCACGCCAGGAGCGTCTTTCCCTAACGCCTCTGGAAAATTTCTCGACCAGCGTGGCACGGCTGGGGTAACTCTCGATATCGACTTCAATTCCCTTCTTGACTCGGCCGCCGTCGCCTTCAATCTCGACGTCAGCGGAACGAATCTGATCAGAATTAAGGTGTTTCAGAACGGAAACGTGATTCCTTCCCTCACGCGTACCATGACCAGCTCGAGTGGAAACGCGTACTCTGGCATCCTGGCGACCAGTACAAACAACCGACTTGGGTGGTTCGACAGCATCGAGATCACCACTTCGGGGGCATCCGGGACTCTCTCACTGAACAATTTTCAGGTCGACGCCGTTCCAGAGATCTTTCCAACATCGGCGAGCGGAGCCATTACCGTCCTGGCGCTGGGGGTATCGATGCTGCAGAGAAGACGGTGGGACCGAGCAACGTTTGAAGGTTCGGCAGAAGCGATCTGGCGAAATTAGAGTTCCGTGAGCCGAAGGTGACCGCACAGGCCCACGGGATCGTCGTCATCAAAACTTGCTTCGGGGCAAGCGCCACGGCTAACGCTCGCGGTTCTCGTTTTGAGCGCCGCGATCCATGCGGGCAGGCAATACAGAAGCAGCCAAGTTCGCCACGCGAAGCCAGTAATCCAGTTGACCCAGATGATCAAATCGCCTGAAAGCATGAACACCACGCAGAGCACGAGTATCCCTGGGCTCAAGATTCGATAGACGTGGTAGCTCGCCTCCTCTGCGTCTTTGCTGAAGTGGCCCTGAGCGAGAGTGACAAGCAGGATCGCCATGAAACCGAGGGCAAGTGCGACGCCGATGTCCAGGATGCCTTATACTTTCGGGTAAGACGCAATATTCTTTGAAAGCCCCGCGAAAAGTGGAAAACCCCAAGAGATGACAAATACAATCGCGGTCCCGATGGCGAGTGGTCGGCGATAAACCGACCACCGTTCCCTTCTATCGGGAGTTGATTGAGAGTCAAAACCGGAAGTTGCGTGCTCAGTGACCATCTGACTTGCCGCGTTCAAATGTAATGAGAGGCAAAGTCGGAGAGTAGACTTGACCTTGCCTCCGGCAGCCACACTTTCCTTTCATTTTCACGGTCATTTCAAATCATCGCGTTCGACTCACGCCATCTTTAACAAAAAAGGCTTCCTTCAAAGCCTGCCAAAAGTTTCCAGCCCGATCTTGAAGGATGCCCAAGGCTCAACGAACAACGCTTTCAATCACCGTCCCAACATCGGATGCATCACGTCACTCCAGGCGGCCTTCTGGGTTGGTGCCGCCAAGGCGTCGGAAGGGTCGGGGGTTTTGCCGGCAGGACCCGCGGGAAGAACCGGCATCTTGAAACCCGGACGCTCGCCCGTCAGTGTCTTCATAAATGCAACCACATCCGCCTTTTCAATATCGGACAAGTTAAGCTTCTTGATGTCTTTGTCGAGCTGCGGGTTCGGTTGGCCCCCCTTGTTGTAGTGCTCGACGACCTCTTCAAGCGTATTAATACTGCCGTCGTGCATGTAGGGGGCGGTATTCACGATGTCGCGGACCGTCGGTGTTTTGAAGCCTCCCATGTCGGCGATATTCTTGGAGCCCACGGCATCGATCGCATAGCGACCAATGTCAGCGAATTTCTTTTCGGCGTCTTTCCAGCCGATCCCAAGATTGTGATACTGCTCGTCGGTGAAGTTAAAGCCGCCGTGACACGAGGTGCAATCCGCCTTCTTCAGAATCGCGGTCGTTTTGAATTCGTCGTCGGGATGAAGCCGGAGTCCGAACAGAACCATACCCCGCTTCTGGCTCTCGTTAAGCGCTCCAAGATCTCCGGCGCTATATTTGTCGTAAGGCGAGTTGCCTGTCAGTGCCGTGACCCGCTCAAAGGCCGCGATCGCCTTTGCGAATCCGTCAAGCGTCACATCGGTTCCGAAAACCGTCTTGAACTGCTCACGATATCCAGAGATCCCGCGAAGACGATCGATAATCTGCTTATACGACTGCTTCCCCATCTCGATTGGGTTTTGTGGCGGCCCTTGCGATTGCCCTTCCAGCGACGGGGCGCGACCGTCCCAAAACATCGTCTTGCCGTACGCCGTATTCAAGACCGTGGGAGCGTTTCGGCCGCCAACTTGACCGTCAATGCCCGTCGAGGTCTTTAGCTGATCTGTCCAACCCTTGGCCGGATTGTGACACGTTGCGCAACTCACTGTGCCGTTCAACGACACTCTCGGCTCGAAGTAGAGCTGTTTACCAAGCTCGACTTTCCCTTTTGTCAGCGGATTTGACGGCGGGATGTACGTGAGCAGGTTTTGAAGGCCCTTGGGCGGTATAACGGTGTAAGGTTCGTCCTGAATCAATGAAGAGTTAGGGATTTGCCAGAGATAATCCTCGGGAGTTCCACTGGAGGCCGCTTCACCCCCCATCACGTCTCCCTTTACCACGTCGACCACTGATTTATCGTCAATTTTCTGATTCGGAGTCGTCGTTACGCCCTTCGGAACCTGATCCTTGGATGCGGCGGGTGCGGCCGGGGTTTGAAGGTCTTCCGTGGGGGTGACGAAGAGTGTCGTTGTTGAAACCGTCGATCCGCATCCCGTGGCAATGCTGACCAACGGGAGCGTCAGGGAGACAGATGCAACAATTTGACGACCTGTCAAAACAAAGAAATTCATACGGAAAGCTCCCAGTTGAGAGACTTACCGACCGGGCGGGGTCGGTGAGCGCGGAGATTCGAACTCCCCGATGCGGCGTTTCTCTCGCACCGGCGACTTCATCGTATGTGTGGGATCGATAGAGCTTATCTCTTCTTTGCCAACAGCCCTTCCGCGTTTCGCTGGGCGGCGTCAACCAAGGTGTCGAAATGGCGATCGACGTATTCGGGCGGCCCCCCCTTGAGGGCGACGTGCTGGGCAACATCAAGGGTTTCCACCATGTCGATGGCATCCCACGGGCAGACCTGGGCACAGTGTTTGCAACCAATGCATCGGTCGAGATCGATATCACACCAAGTTTGAAGGCTGGCATGATCTTCGCCGGGCACTTTGTAGATACAATCAACCGGGCAAACTTCCAGACAGGCCTCGCACCCCGTGCAGCCGTCGGCGTGGATGACCGCGAGGATCTTGGGGATTACCTTCCGAGGCTTGCCCGCAAGCGACGCTGCTGCCATGGGATCGAGTCCAGAGTGAAATAAAGTCGCAAATCGTTTCGACAGACATCGAGTTAACCATAATCAATTCGCGACGCGAAGAAAACCGGCAGGCGCTTCAACACGTTCCAAGCTCGGCCGGGAACCTCCGCCTTCCGATAATAATTATCGTTTTTGGTATGGCAATGGTCAAGCCGGAGCCGCGAAGTGGCTCGCGGATCATCGTAAATCCCGGGTGAGGCGACGGATGAAAGTACGACCGAGGCTCGGGCTTTCCGCGGAAGAGCGGGTGATCGTCGGCCCAATGAACTGCATTACGTTCGCCGACCAGCGGATGCCATCAGTATTCGCGACGCCTTGGCTGGTCGCCCACCTGGAACATGCCGCGAGGCACGCGATCGCTTCGTGTCTTGAAGATCACGAGCGAAGCGTCGGCACGTTCATTGAAGTCGAGCACCTCGCACCCACGCCGGAAGGGTTCATCGTTGTTTGCAAGGCCCGAGTGATTCATGTCGAAGGGGCGGTTGTGACGTTTCAGATCGAAGCTCACGATGGGTTCGAGGTCGTGGCGAAGGGACTTCATAAACGACAAGTGATTGACGTCGATCGGTTCGCGCGACGAATCACGCGAAAGCTCGACCGCCTCTCCACAGCAACTTAGCAACGGGCCGGG
>JAYVYS010000425.1:0-3565 GCA_043784005.1 Isosphaeraceae bacterium | reverse complement strand
CCGCGTCCACCCGGCCCCGAGTGCTCAGCTTTTGATGTCGGCTGCGCTCCTCAAGGCCTGGAACGCTCCCGCCGAGGTTAGCCGGTTGGCACTCAAGGTGTCTGGGGATGATCTGACGGTCACCGCGGACACAAACGTCTCGAATCTGAAAGCCAAAGACGGAGTCCTCTCATGGACTCAGCTCGACAACGCCCTTCCCTTCCCACTCAACCTCAAAGATCCGTTGATTGACCTTGCCCTGCGTTCGTCCGACTTCGTCCGGTCACTCAACATGCAGCCCCTCGAAATTAAAGGCCTCGCGGCCGGCGAGTACACGTTATCGATCGATGGGGATGACGTCGGCAACTTCACGTCGGACCAGTTCGCAGCGGGAGTCAACCTTGCGACCTTGCCCACTCCGATGGTCAAGCAGGCCGCCGACGTACATGCATTGACTCTCAAGCACAACAACATCCATTTCCTGCGTTGGAGGACCGTCGAAGTGCCGCTGCAAAACGAAAACTCCGAACACCTCAGGAAGGCGCTCGATGGGCTCGATGAGGTGGAAGCCGATATCGTTAAGAAACAGCGTGAAACCGCGCAGCCCAAGGCTCACGACTTCAAAGTCGTGAAAAAAGGTTGAGCGCGCAATCAACCGTCTTGACTCGCTCGGCGATCGAGCGGGCCATCACGGTTGCTGTTAGTCCCGCCCATTGGGAGCCACAAGGGGCCCGTAAAAACCTGGACGACGGTCCGCGATTCGATTGATTTCATGCTTACCGGGAACTCTGACCAGGTGCTTCAGACGGGCCTTGGCCGGCTCGATGTCCGCGTAGAGGATCTCTTCGGAATCCACACCAGCGAAAGCGAGCATCTGACCATTGGTCGCGACGATCGAACTTCTCCCGATGAACCGGAAACCGCGTTCTTCTCCCACCCGGTTGACCGCCATCGCGTAAACCGTGTTCTCCATCGCCCGCGTCGCGATCATATGTTCTGCGGCGCATTCGGAGTGGGTCGGCCAGTTCGTGGGTAAAACCAAGATGTCGGCCCCCAGAAGCGTCAGTATTCGTCCGACTTCCGGAAAACCACCGTCGTAGCAGATATGCATTCCCACGCGAAGACCGCCCGCATCGTGAACTGCGAAGGGTCGATCACCCGGGTCCACAAACATATCCACACCCAAAAACGGCAGATGGACCTTTCGATAGGTGGCCACGGGTCCGTTCGGGCCGATCAAGATGCAGGCGTTGAAAAGCCTGCCGCCGTCGGATTCGAGGAACCCGTAGACCGCCCACGCATTTTTCGAGGCGCAGGCTTCGGCAACCTTCATCGCGACGGGGCCTCCGAACTGTTCCGCGAAGGGAACGGCTTCGTCCCGGCTCGCGAAGCCGTAGCCTGTCAAGGCGCATTCGGGAAAAACGACCAACCCGGCACTATCCTCAACCGCCTCGTGAAAGCGATCAAGGATCAGAGCGAGGTTCGCGGCAACTTCTCCGAGCTTAGGTTCCATTTGAACGGCCGCGACGCGGTAGGTTTCCGGGCTGCTCATGCTCATGCGCGTGCTCCTGATCGTCAAGCGAGAATGCGATCGTGCAGTTCGGGGTGGAGATCAAGAGTGGCGGGCGCGGGGGCGTCGGGAGGCTGAAGATCAAATAAAAGCGAGACCCTCGCGGCGTCCGGCGGAGGGGTCAAGAGGCTGACCACCACCCCCGCCAGGAACGATGATCCGAGACCCCAGATGCACGGGTCAAACCCGAAGAGATAGTAGGGCACGAATGCCCCGCCCGGCGGACCGATCCCGGCGTCGTAATGGTATCTGGTTCCGAGAATGTACCCACAGAGATACAACATCAGCGTGACCGCCGCCCCCACCGCCATCGCCGCGATTGCTCCTTGATGGTTCGCTCGTCGCCAGAAACAGCCGAGAATCCCCGGCATGAGAAACGCCGAGGCCATCCCGGTGCTCGAAAACACGACGATCAGCTGGAGTAAGTCGGGCGGATTCAACGCCAGGACCGTGACGAGCAAGCCGACAGCCACCGTGGCGGCGTAGCTCGCCCACTCGACCTCTTTTTCGCTCGCCGCGGGACGAAGGAAGCGCTGATAGATGTCGCGGACGATCCCAGAAGCGACGATCAAAAGGAACCCGCTGACCGTGCTCATCACCGCACCATAGGGAGCGGCGAGAATTAATCCCGCGATATACGGATTCGCGAGCGTGATGACCAGACTCGGCATGACCTCGTCGGTCTTCTCCAGGTTCGGCAGGATCGCCCTTGCCGCGATGAAGATCATGATCAAGGGAACGTAAATCACCAGGTTGTAAAGCATCTGGTAAAGGATCGAGTACCGTAGCGTCTTCGAGTCTCGAAAGGCCATCAGACGCACCATGGTAGAGGGCTGACCCATCCCCGTGATCGCCCACATCACAAAGAACGAGATCGCGAGCCCCAGAGGATGAAAGTCTCGCGCCGCGCCCGGCCCAAACGCGAACCCGATATCCGTCTGTTGCACTCCCGCCAAGGTCGCCGCGTGCAATCCGCCCGACTTCCAGATCGCCAGTGGAAAGAGAATCATGACGCCAATCGCCATAATGATGCTCTGGAATACGTCGGTCCAAATCGCCGCGAGAAATCCTCCATAGGTGGTGTAGGCGATCACGGTGGTCGCGAAGATCGCCAGGCCGATGTAATACGCGCGGTTCGCGCTGACGGTCAGATCGTCACTCGCGGCCCAACTCAGTGTCTCAGACGGCATGATGATCTTCATGATCACTCCGCCACCTTTGAACTGGGCGACGAGATTGCAGGTCAAAAAGAACATGATCAAGAGGCTGGTGAGAAGCCCGAGGGTCGGACTGCCGAAGCGCTCTCGGAAGAGGTCGGGCAAAGTGATCGCGCCGGTCTTTCTTGAAATCTGGCCGATTCGCTTTCCCAGGATGCCCATCACGGTCATCGGCGCGACCATATATGAGGCGATCCAGATCCCGACAACCCATCCATATTTATACACAAGCGAAGGAAATCCGATAAACGTACCGCCGCTCATCACGGCCGCCGTCAATGCGACGGCGACCGCGCCGAGGGATCGATTTCCGAGAAAATACTTTTGAAGAAAGCCCGCTTTATTACTTGCGACCCGATTCGCGACGACACCAAGGCCGAGCGAAATGATCGTGAAGATCACGAGTGCAAGAAGTGTCGCGGGGTGCGCATGAATTCCTTCCGTCTTATTCATGACGCCTCCCTTCCCTGATGTCGGATTCGAGTTCGGACGTATGATCTTTGCCCAAATCGTCATCCGTCATGAAGAAGCCGACGAACCATGCCGTGAACAATGCGCAAATTCCCCAGGGGAGAAGGATTCCCCAGACGAACCACGACGGAATCCCCATCATCGGCTTGATATCGTTAAGCCCATAAGGATGGGATTCCGTCCGGTAGCCAAGAATGTAACAGGTCGCGCAGCAATACACGGTGGCCGCGAGCCAGACCGAGGCGATGATCACGCCCTCGCGGCGCGCGCTTTTCAGAACGGGATCGGGTTCATGAGACACAAAAAAGGCTCCGGCGGCGGGAAAGGG
>JAYVYS010000424.1:0-8090 GCA_043784005.1 Isosphaeraceae bacterium | reverse complement strand
AACTTTCCGTGGAACTTCTTGAGGACCTTGAGGCGGAGGTCCACTGGAGCGCGAGGGGCGACTGGCTTTGGGGCCTCCTCAACCTTGGCAACGGCCACTTCCGTGACGGGTGCCGCTTCCTTCTTAGGCTTTTTGGGCTTTTGTTCTTTCGCGGCCGCCGTGTCTTTCGCCATGAATATCGACCTGACCTTCCTCTGGAAACCGAGCGAGGAGAACCTTCTCGCGATCACTGGATCGTGGACCGTCCCCGGGCCAAGACAACGCCCCGGACTGGGCGTCACCACGATGCCGGAAAGCGTATTACTATAACGGATGAGGGCGACTTGGTACAAGAAGGGTTGTTCGACACAAAAGGACGTGGGCAGGCTTTTCGCTTTGGTGTCGCCCTCAGTCCGACCGGTCCGGTCGAGCGTTACGATCCGGTATTCGCGGAGGTCGAAGAGGATCGCTGCCCCTGAAGTCGCCAGGAGAGCGGGCCTCGAAGGGTGTGCCCCTGCTGCGCCGTGGAAGCGGGTTCCAACGGCGGTTGGTCGGCTTCTTTCCACCTATGAGCGTTGAGACTGCGGAGGATCTGGTCGGCCAGTCGCATCGCGCGAAGCGCCTCTTCGCCGCTGACTCGTGGCTGGCTCTTGCCAAGCACAGCCTGGATGAAGTCTTCCAGCTCAAGTGCGAGCGGCTCTCGCCCCTCGGTCTGTACCTGATCGACGCGAAGGATCTTGCCGAAGATTTGTTCTTTGATCGCCGCGGGTTTTGTCATGTCGACGCCGTCGAGATCGATTTCGCCTCGACGAAGCGGCTCGGAGGGTCGAATCAACGTCCCTTGCTTGGTGGCGAAGTCGAGCGAAACATAGCCCTCCGCGCCATAGAGCCGCATCTTTCGCGTAGCCTGGAAGCTCGCGCGGCTCGCGTTGAGGTTCGCGACGCAACCGTCCTCGAATTCAATCCGCGCATTGGCGATATCTTCATGACCACCGAAGACGCTGACGCCGACGGCCGCGACCGACACCACGGGGGCCGAAACGAGCGAGAGCAACAGGTCGATATCATGGATCATGAGGTCGAGAACGACGCCGATGTCAGTCGAGCGAAAGGTGTAGGTGGAGAGTCGTTCCGCGGTGACGAATCTCGGACGAAGCGCCATCCCGTCGAGCGCTGAGAGGGCGGGATTGAACCGCTCGATGTGGCCGACTTGTAGGATCGCGGAGTGTTTGTGGGCGAGGCCGACAAGCTCCTCGGCCTCGGCCAGCGAGGCGGCGAGCGGCTTCTCAACCATTGTCGCGATTCCCCGGGATAGGAACGCGCCGGCGACTTCCCTATGCAGTGCCGTGGGGACGGCGATGGAGATCGCGTCGACGCTCCTCACGAGTTCGCTGTAGTGATCCACCGCACGGGTGCCGAGTCGTTCGGCGACCGTGCGGGCCTGCTCCAGGCGCGCGTCAGCCACTCCGACAAGCTCGACACCTTCGATGCCGGCGAGAATCCTGGCGTGATGCTGCCCAAGATGTCCGACACCGACCACTCCGACGCGAATTCTGCTCATGACGCCTTCATCCTCGTTTTCTCGCGGGCGCGGCCATGCTTGCCCTCTTGCTGGGCTTCGATGAAATCGAGAAGATTCTTGACCTCGGCTGTGAGGTGCCCTTTGGACTCGATGATCTCGGTTGCGTGTCGAGCGCTCATCTTGGCGCGATAGATCAGGCGATGGGCCTCGTGTAACGAGTCGATCCCCTCCGCGGTGATCCCATTGCGTTTGAGTCCGACGATGTTGATGCAGCGGACCTTTGAAGGGTTGCCATCGACGAGCATGAACGGAGGGACGTCGTGGTAGATCCGCGATTGACCGCCGACAAAACTATATGCGCCGAGGGTCACGTAATGGTGGACGGCGACTCCTCCGGAGACACTGGCATGGGACTCGACATGGACGTGCCCGCCTAGCATTGAGCCGTTGGCGATGGTGATTTTGTCGCCGAGCTTGCAGTCGTGGGCGACGTGCGATCCGGCCATGAAAAAGCAATGGCTCCCGACGCGGGTGAGCCCGTCCTCTTTTTCGGTCGCGCGATTGATCGTCACGCTTTCGCGAATCACATTGTGGTCGCCGATTTCGACGCGGGTTGGTGTTTGTTGATAGGAGACGTCTTGCGGATCGCCGCCAATCACGACGAAAGGAGAGATCAGGTTGTGTGCGCCGAGGGTGGTATTCCCGGTGATGCAGACGTGAGAGATCAGCCGGGTTCCCTGACCGATCTGGACGTCGGGTCCGATCACGCAATAAGGCCCGATCTCGACATCGTCGGCGATCTCGGCCCTGGGGTCGACACAGGCCGTGTCGGCAATCATTGTGGCCATGTCTCGGTATCCTCGGGTCCTTGAGGGTTGCTCGGGCGTCGTCCATGACGCCTTTCGCAGGTTTGTTTCGGCCGCCCGACGCCCGGGCCGCGCGACCATCGAAGCCTGTCGGTCACGCTGCGGGACATTAGGCGTCCACCATCACGAACATGATCTTTGCCTCGGCCGCGATCGCGTCACCGACCCGAGCAATGCCTTTAACCCGGGCGCATGTCGTCTTGAGCCGAAGGCAGGTGACATCGAGCAAAAGCTGATCGCCGGGTACAACGGGTCGGCGAAGCTTGACCTCATCGATCGCCGCGATCATCGTGATTTTGCGGGGCCGGTCAACATGATTCGCGAGCATGACACCGGCCGCCTGAGCGAGCGCCTCCAGGATCAAGACACCCGGCATCACAGGATGCTCGGGCCAGTGCCCCTGAAAGTAAGGCTCATTAGCGCTCACATTCTTGACCGCCAGAATCCGTTTACCGGGATCGATATCGAGCACACGGTCGACGAGCAGAAACGGATAACGATGCGGTAACACCTTCATGATCTGGGCGATGTCGAACGGGGACGAGGAGGAGGAAGGCCTTACCGGCTCACGTTTATCCGCTTCGTGATCGGTCGCTCCATTCAGTTCTCGAATCAGCGCGGCGTTGAGCTGATGGCCTGAGCGATGGGCCACAACGTGGCCGATGATGTCTTTTTCCAGCAAAGCGAAGTCGCCCACCATGTCGAGAATCTTGTGCCGAACGCATTCATCCGTGTATCGAAGCGTGTTCCCGATGACGCCATGCTCGCCGAAAATCAAAAGATCCGCTACCGTCGCGCGGGCGCCGATGCCAGACTCTTTTAGTGCCCGGGCCTCAGCCTCCAGCAGAAAAGTCCGGCTGGTCGCGAGCTGAGAGACGAAGCTCTCGGGATTGACATCCAGGAACAGGCTTTGTGCTCCGATCGAGGTCTTGGGGCCGTAATCGAGATGATAAGAGAGGACGTATCCGGTTTCGTCTCCCGGATAGGCGGTAAGAACCGCGCCACCTTCCCGAACACTGACCGGCTTGTTGAGAATGAGCGCCTGCCGTGAGCGGTCGAGTTCTTTGCTGCCGGCGAGGGCGAGCGCTTCGATGAACGCCTTGCTCGACCCATCGCAACCGGGGGTCTCGGAAGCGTCGATCTCGATCATGCAGTTGTCAATGTGAAGCCCCGCCAGCGCCGCCATGACATGCTCGACCATTTCGACGCGCGCATCGCCTTGCTGGATCGTCGTACGGCGCTGACTTGAGACCACATTATCGATGCAAGCACGTACGCCCGGACGTCCTGGAAGATCCGTCCGGATGAACATCACACCGGAATCCGACCCGGCGGGATGAAACTTCAAGGAGACGTCGCTCCCCTTGACAAACCCCACGCCTCGGACCTCGGTCTCCCGAGCGATTGTCTTCTGCCGTCGCCTCGCGGTGACCATGCCTGACGAGCTCCATCGTCCGTGATGGTAAATGTCATCCATTGAGAGCAATGCTCTTGTAGCGTGGGCTCTCCCCGCACATCATCAAGCGTGAATATAAGGCGATGCCCACCCTACAAGCCCACGTAACCTGATTGACTCAGTTCCCCGAAGGGGTCGCGCCCGCCGCACCCTTTGGTGTGACTCCGCCAACGGCTTTGTACTGACGGTTCAGGTTGTAGACGACGTCTTTGGTAATATCGTTTCGGGGGTCGGCGTAGATGACGGTCTTGGCCATCGCGGCCATGACGGAATTCGGGTCCGATCCGGAGATCTGCTCGTCGGAGACCTGAACGACATAGGTCATTCCCTTGAACTCGGCGATCCTGCGGACCATGTCCTGGACTTCCTTGTACAAGGTCGCGAGCATTTCCGACTCTCGAAGGGCGAAGTCACGCTGAGCCTGCTCGCGGCCGGCTTCCAGCTTGGCCTTGATGTCGGACATGTGATCTTCGATCTTCTTGGCATCGACACTATTGGGCGTCATCTTCGCAAGCTTCTGAGCTTCTTCCTGGCCTTCGCTTTGGAGTTTCATCAGCTCGTTATGCTTGGCCATGGCGGCGGCCTTGAACTCTTCCTTCTGGGCCTTGACCTTGTCATAGGCGTCGAAAACAGCCTTGAGGTCGACACTGCCCAAGACCGCGGGGACGACGGCCGTGGCCTTGGGAGCAGTGGCGGCGGCGGTCGAAAGGGCGGGAGCCTGTTTCGTGGTTGCGGCGGACTTGCGGACGGCCGTATCCTGTGGTCCCTGACCAAAAACAGTGCCAGTGAGGGTACCCAGGCCGATCAGGCCGATACCGAAAGTGAAAATCGCGCGAAACGACACGACCATCGGTTCAACTCCTTTTGTACCGGCCGCGACACGGCCTTGGATCGTCGATGAGAAACATCCGGGCTCTTCCGGAAGGCAAGTCCGAGGTCTCTCCAAAGACCGTCGATCTTCCCTCGTACCAAACGCTCACACCCGATCGGGCACGAGAGTTTGCACGGCATTAGACGGTAGTTTGCCCCGAATCGAAGAGATGGTCAAGGCGAACACAATAAGCCTGCGAAATTCCGCGAATCCGGGGTTCATCAAAGGAGAGGAAAAGGGGGGAACGGCACCCGAGAAGGCAAAACTCGAAAGCTCTGGCAAACTCCGATGCCGATCTTAACAGCCCGGCGGTAGGAAAGGAGTCGCCCATTGCTGGTGGAACGCTTTCCTACCCGCAGGCTCAGTCACCCGTGTAGGTAAGTACGAAGTCGTGAAACTTGACCTTCTTGGGAACTTCGCCCGTGGCGGAGAAAAGGCTCAGGAGAAGGTCGCCGAAGTGCTCGGTTTGGACGCTGTAGAAGTTGTGCTTTCCTTCACGACGCGACTCGATGAGCCCGGAGACGCGAAGCAGGGCGAGATGGTGACTGACGGCGGGCTGACTTTGCCCCAAACGGTTGCAAAGGTCGGTGACATGAAGTTCGTTGTTCTGCGCGAGGTAGAAAAGAATTCTCAGGCGAGTTTCGTCGCTGAGAAGCTTGAAAACCTGTGCGAGCTCGCGAACCGCCTGTTCAGAAACCTCGGGCATGGTCTCGCCGGTTGCGGAACCCGTGGACTTCGTGGTCGCTTTACGTGACATGGCGAAAATTTCCTTTGATCAACAGGATTTAATCCGAGATTAAATTCACACGATGTCCCCCCGGAAGAACCGCCAATCTCGGGGATCGGGTTCAGGGCGGGCACGTTCGAAAGGACGACGCCGGGACGGCCGGGGGGAACCGGGACCCGGAAAACAGAAGGGTTTTTTTGGGGGGAGTGGATCCAAACTTGCTCAGAGCGCTGACGCACGTTGACACCATGGTCCAGTGTGTCAGAGCCGTATTCAAAGTCCCTCAGCGCATCCGATTGAGGCACGTATCACAAAGTGTAACAGCAAGCAGTGTGCCGTTCGTGTGACGCATGAACAATTTTATGATAAGGAGACCGAATCAGACATCATTTGTCATCAAACCATAACGGACTAGCGTCCGTTGCAGCGTATCACGACCTTTGGAATCGACGGGAAATAACGGCAAACGCATTTCACCGTTGCCTCGACCGAGAAGTGCCATCGCGGTCTTCACGGGGATCGGATTGGGAGCAAGGCCGAGAAGATCTCGACAGAGCGGAAAGAGACGCATGTGTGCCTTTTTCGCCGCCCCGAGATCACCCTTCCGAAAGGCATCGATGAGACCAATGACATCTTTCGGCACTAGGTTCGCGACAACCGAGATCACACCCTCGGCACCGACGGCCAACATCGGGAGCGTGAGGCTATCGTCTCCGGAAAGGACGGTCAGGTCGGTACGTGCAAGGATGTCACTCACCTGATCGAGTGAGCCGCTCGCCTCTTTCACCGCGACGATCGGTCCGATCTTGGCCAGTCGTTCAATTGTCTCGGGATCAACGTTGCGGCCTGTACGACTTGGAACGTTGTAGAGAATGATGGGAAGATCCACACTCTCCGCGATTTTCGCGAAATGAGCGTAGAGCCCTTCTTGCGTGGGGCGATTGTAGTAGGGTGAGACGATCAACGCCCCATCAGCGCCCGCCTTAGCGGCGAATCGCGTCAGGCGAACCGCCTCACTCGTTGAGTTTGACCCCGTTCCCGCGAGAACCTTGGCACGACCTGCCGATCGTTCCACCACCGAGGCGATCACTCGCTCATGTTCTTCGTGGCTGAGAGTTGGGCATTCCCCCGTCGTCCCTACCGGACTAAGAACCGGCGTACCCTGGGAAATTTGCCAATCGACAGACTCCTCCAAGGCCTTAAAGTTGACCTCTCCACCTTTGAAAGGCGTCACCAAAGCGACCGTGCAGCCCGCGAACATCCGACCCTTGGAAGGCATTCTCCGCTCCGCGATGCGAATATGACCCGTCGTTGCTGAGTAGGGGGGATTGAAGAATAGTATACGAGACTAGGATCTGAAAGTGAAGAGGATATCTCACCTTCGTTCAAGAAAGCGTGCCGGTTCGTGCCGTTTTGAGACACGTTTTCATTTCCTGTACTGCGCGTTCCATGCCCACCATCACGGCTCTGGAAACGATGCTGTGACCAATATTCAACTCGGCCATGCCGCCGATACGGGCGACAGCGCCCACATTCTGATAGTTCAACCCATGACCGGCATGAAGCGTGAGTCCGCAAGCGATGGCCCGGGCACCGGCGGCGGTCAGGGCCTCAAGTTCCAGCCCGCGATCGTTGGCGGTGATCGCGTCCGCGTATCGACCCGTGTGCAATTCTATGGCGGAGGCACCGGCACGTTTCGACGCTTCCACCTGCGCCGCCGTGGGATCGATGAAAAGACTCACATCCAAGCCCGCATCACGACATCTGGCAACTGCCGCCGCGACGCGGTCGAATTGCCCGACCACGTCGAGCCCCCCCTCGGTGGTCAGTTCCGCCCGCCGTTCCGGGACGAGTGTGACCTGATCGGGCTTCGTCGCGATGGCGATCCCCACAATCTCCGGCTCCACCGACATCTCCAGGTTGAGTTTCACGCGGACAGTCTCTCGCAAAATCCGAAGGTCGCGGTCCTGGATGTGCCGTCGGTCTTCGCGAAGGTGAATGGTGATGCCGTCGGCCCCGCCGAGTTCCGAAAGCACGGCCGCCCAAACAGGGTCGGGCTCATGTCCCCCCCTGGCCTGTCGGATCGTGGCGACGTGGTCGATATTCACACCGAGACGGGGCATCTTGCCTCTCCCCTACATGGTTCACAGTAAGCGAATTAAAACTGAAACACATTTCAAGTCAATGATCCACATGGTAACCCGAGCAAAAGAATTTGAGTCCCGCAGTGCGATCGGTCGCGACTTGATCGAGGGCGGGTCAACCTTTCGAAAGCGCTCGGAGCGGAGACTTCGCGAGAACGAACGTTCGTTCGCCCCCCACGGCAAAGGCGACGCGTCCTTTCCGGTCCGGCCCGGCCCCATCGATCGCGATGATCCGTCCCAGACCATACTCCGGATGCATCACGTTCACTCCGGGCTTGAAGACATTCAGATCCGTGGGTGTGCTTGCGGCCGCGAGAGCGCCTCCCAAGGCGGCGGCGGTGGTGAGCCGAAATCCGGAGGTGGGCGGGACCGTGGGTCTCGGCTCAAACTTCCGAGGAGCCGGAAACGTGCTGAATCCTGACGAGTCCGAGAGGTCGCGAAGATTCAAAACCTCTTCGGGAAGCTCCGACAAGAAACGCGAGGGGATCGTGACCTGACGCTGGCCTCGAAATTCGCGAACGCGGC
>JAYVYS010000423.1:0-4239 GCA_043784005.1 Isosphaeraceae bacterium | reverse complement strand
GCCGACGATCTCGGTTGCGTTGTCGTCGTCGCAACGGATCGACCGTTTATCGACTCCTCCACGAAGCCAAGCGCATTCACTTCTTCGGCAAAAGGCTTGGCCTCGGATTCGACCGACACCCGAGCGCCTGGCTTCGGTTGGGTATTCGCACTGTCGGCCTGGTCGAGCAACTTGCGAATCTCGGCCTTGTGCGCTGAAGCGTACACAAGACATTCACGCGTGAAGTCGCGAGTGGCGAGCACTCGATCCTTGAAAGGCGCGTACGAATAAGATTCCGAGAGGATCGCGATCCGGTTGCGCAAGCCGAAGTAGTTGGTTCCGAACCGGGGCCAGTCGGGATACGAAGTCCAAAGCGTATGGTTTTCCTCGAAATTCCCGTAAAAGAAGCTGTCCCAGCCTCCAGCGGTCTTCAACGCCTTGCCCACGTCGGGCAGGAACGACTTACGGGTGTAGTCGATGATGCGCTGGTCGCCTGCGGGATTGAGCGGACCTTGATAGGTGAGCGTATAGCGGTGATGAGATCCGTTTGTCGTGTGCAAGTCCAGAAAAATAGATGGATTCCAACGGCTGAATACGGCGACAAGTGCGCGGGTTTCGGGGGCATCGAGCTTGACAAAGTCTCGGTTCAGGTCCAAACCTTGGCCGTTTGCCCGCTTCCCCATTCCGTCGACCGGCCCGACCTGGCCGGGTCGATTGTCCTTCGAGAATTGGTCGTTGCCGTCGGGGTTGAAGTTCGGCACCACCAGGAGCACCAGGTCTTTGAGCAACGGATGCTGAGGTGAGCGCACCATTTCGCGAAGCAGCATGCCGACCGCTTCCTTGCCGTCGACTTCCCCCGCGTGGATATTCGCAACGACCGCGACGACCAGCTTGCCCGAAGCCTTCGCCGCCGCAGCGTCTGCGAGCGGAGGGTCGGCCACGACCCAGAGCGGAATCGGTCGGCCTTCGGTGGTCCGGCCAATCTCCGAAACACGCACGAGTCTCGACTCGTCGGCGAGTCGCTTCCCGAAAGCGACGACCTCAGCGCTCGTCGCCGTACTGCGGAAGCCCGACCGCTCGGCGACGGTCGTCAGAGGGTCATTCGCAACGACTGCGGCGGAAGTGGTTTGACCTGAGAGGGCCAAGCAAAGCAAGACGAAAAAAGTCGTCGGCACGGTGGGTTCCTCGAAGAAGCCTGAACGTTTCGACCTCACAGAGTAACCCAACGGTCGGCCGGAAGCGACTTCTGCCGAGAAGAGTTTCCCGTCGATTTTCGGGACCGTTCCCGCCGTCGGTATCAAATCGGCAGAACCGGCTTCAATGGGGCTACGAGTGCCTTGAGGTTTGGTACAATCGGGTGTGAAGGGTCGACTGTGAAATTCAAGAGGTTACCTGGAAATTCCCTATGTCCGCTTTACCAAAACGCTTTGAAGTTCTCTCCCGCGACGAATATTTGACGCGGGAATATGCGGCCGAATCCCGAAGCGAGTTTTTCGACGGCGAAGTCGTTGCGATGGCGGGGGCTACGATTACTCACGTCGCGATCGTTGCGAATTTGATCACGACCCTTTCGAACCAACTACGCGACGGTCCGTGTCGCGTGTTCAACAACGACTTGCGGGTCTCGATCGCATCAGGCCGGCGCTACGTCTATCCTGACGTCCTAGTCATCTGCGGAGCCGCTGAATTCGAAGTGGGCACGCAAAACACGGTCACGAACCCAGTCGTCATCATCGAAGTACTTTCGACTTCCACGGTCAGCATCGATCGAGGTTTAAAGTTTCATGCCTATCAAGCTCTCTCAAGTCTGCGCGAGTATGTTTTAATTTCCATTCGAATGAGACGGATCGAAGTCTATCGGCGCGACGACCAAGGGGGATGGCGTTACGAGTCCTGCCCGTTCTTGCCATCACCTATCCGGCTACACTCGATCAGTTGCGTTTTGGACCTGGATGAAGTCTATTTCAGAGCCGAAGTGCCCGAAGAAGCCACCGAAGAATACCTAGGCAGCACGCGACCACCCGAGGACGAAACACTTGATGTCGCCGACTCAGATTCCTGACCTGATCACCGAAGCCCAGACGACCGAGGAACGGTTCTTACGCAGGATTTTCGTGCGCGATCAAATGTACGAGTGGACCAAGGCCCCGCTCATCATGGCTCGCGCTGACGGCGTTCATTACTGGGACGTTCAAGGCAAACGCTATCTCGACGCACTCTCGGGGATTTATGTCGCCTCGGTCGGCCACAACAACCGGCGAGTCATCGAAGCGATCCGCAAACAATATGACGTGCTGACATTTTCACCGCCAATGCACGGCACAAACCCTTTAGCGGTTCAGCTCGCGAATTTGCTCGCGGACGTCGCGCCCGGCGACCTCTCGACGGTGAAATTCCAGTGCGGCGGTTCCGAGGTCACCGAGGCGGCGATCAAGCTGGCCAGGCAGTATCATCGCCTGACCGGTCACCCCGGCAAATACAAGATCATCAGCCGCTATCAGTCGTGGCACGGTTCGACCTTGGGGTCGCTCTCGGCTTCGGGCTTGAAGTCGCGGAAAACCGTGAACGAGCCGATGGCTCCGGGATTTCTCCACGTATTCCCGCCGACCTGTTATCGATGCCCCTTCGGCAAGACCTATCCCAGTTGCGAGATCACTTGCGCGACGATCGTTGAACAGGTCGTCGACATGGAAGACCCCGCGACGGTCGCCGCGATCATGGTCGAGCCGATCGGCCATACCGGCGGCGTGATCGATCCACCCGACGAATATTTACCAATCTTGCGAAACATTTGTGATCGTCATAACATTTTGTTGATCTTCGACGAGATTATCACCGGTATCGGCAGGACCGGGCGCATGTTCGCCGCTGAGACCTTCGGCGTGGTTCCCGACGTAATTTGTACCGCCAAGGGGTTGAGCGGAGGCTACGCTCCGCTCTCGGCGATGATCTGCCGAGAGCCGATCGCCGACGCCTTTTGGGGTCCGATCGAGGAAAACCCAGGTTTTGTCGAGGGGCATACCTTCGAGGGAAACCCAATCTCGTGCGCGGCCGGAATCGCGGTGCTTCAAGAGATTTTGGAGCGCGACCTTTGCGGCAACGCCCGAATTCAGGGAGCGCGGTTGCGGCTTGGATTTGAAGCGCTCTCGAAAAAATACGGGGTCATCGGCGACATTCGTGGGAAAGGCTTGTTTCAAGCGGTCGAATTCGTCAAAAACCTCAGCACCAAAGAGCGCTTTCCCGCGACGCCGGGAATCGGTGTTCGAGTCGGCAAAAAAGCACTGGAACATGGCTTGCTCTGCCGGTTCGACCCGCACTGGATCGCGTTCGGGCCTCCCTTGGTGAGCACGGGCGAACAGATCGACGAGATGGTGGCGATCCTCGACCGAAGCCTTGGCGAGGTGCTCAATGAAGCGCCGTAGGGGGTTGTCGGAGATCGGACGCGGCGGCGGACCTCGCCTGAGCTTGAAAACCAACTGCGGGGATCGACCGCTTTTCTCCGGCGAACCATTGCGATACAGTACAGTTACCGGCCGGGGTCGGCCGGCAAGCTTCCGCCCTTCCCACGATCGGTCTCGAAACTCCCGCCTCTGAAATTCGTGTTGATCCGGCACCAATCGGAGTCTATTAGTGAACATGCGTATTTGTGTTCTATTGCTGGCGACGGCCTTGATTCAGGCCGGCCTGGCATCACAGGTTTTTGCCGACGATCCGCCAAAGTTTGAGTTGAAGGAGGGGGACCGGGTCGTCCTGCTCGGCGGCACTTTTATCGAGCGGGAGGGGACCGAAGGGTATCTCGAAACCCTGCTGACCAGCGAGACGGGGCACGCGAACGTCACGTTTCGGAACCTTGGCTGGAGCGGCGACACGGTTTTTGGACTGGCCCGTGCGCGGTTCGGCAAGCAAGCCGACGGCTTTCAGCATCTGAAGGAGCATGTCGAAGCGCTCAAACCAACCGTCCTGATCGTGTCCTACGGTCAGAACGAATCGTTCGACGGCGAAGCGGGATTACCCGAGTTCAAGCGAGGTCTCGACCAACTGCTCAAGGTGCTCGACGGGACCAAGGCGAGGGTCGTCTTCGTGTCGCCGATTCGTCACGAAGACCTCGGCCGGCCTCTACCCGATCCAGCCAAACACAACACAGATTTGTATTTGTATGTCGACTTGCTCAAAAAGGTGGCGGCGGAGCGCAAAGACCCGTTTGTCGATCTGTTTCGCGACCTCGCGGGACCTCGGCCGTTGACCGACAACGGAATCCAC
>JAYVYS010000422.1:0-9310 GCA_043784005.1 Isosphaeraceae bacterium | reverse complement strand
GGCGAGGCTCGAAGGACAGATCGCCTTCGACACCCTCTTACGACGTTTTCCGGAACTCGACCTCACGGATGATCCGCTGGTCTGGCGCGAAAACCTTGGGCTTCGTGGCCTGAAGTCCCTGGGGATCGCGTACGGAACCGGCTCGTGAGCCCGGGGACGAACGTCTCATCGACCGCGAAGACCGCTCCCCGGTTGCGGCCATCACGGTTCGAAGACTACCCGCAAATCGAGCGTCTTGAGTCCTCTCACGGACTTTTGACCCTTCCCGGCGACCACTGGCGAGACATTTGGCGAGAGAACCCGCTCCGCGAGAGACTTGGCGAGAACTGGCCGATCGGATGGGTGCTCGAAGATTTGAGCGGCCGCGTGGTTGGTTCGCTCGCGAACGTACCGACCCGCTACGTGTTTCGCGGGCAGGAGTTGATCGCCGCCACAGGACGCGCCTGGGTCGTCAAATCCGAATACCGAGGCGTGGCGCTCTGGTTGATGGAAGAGTATTTCTTTCAAGAGAATGCCGACCTATTCATCAACACGACGGTGAATTCGCAAGCGGTGGAGGCGTTCAGCACGTTCGGGTCGACACGTGTCCCTCTCGGCGATTGGCAATCCGCCGCGTTCTGGGTCACGAATTATCGTGGGTTCGCCCGCTCCGCGCTGCGGATCAAGGGCTTACCCTGGCCCGAAGTAATGATGTACCCCGCCGCAGCCGCGCTCCGTTTGAAAGAGGCGCTCACCGTCAAAGCTCCGCGCGCGACCTTTAACCCTTTTCGTGTCGACGAGGTCGATTCTTTTGGCCCGGATTTCGACGCATTCTGGGGGGAACTCGTCGCGCGGAATCCCGAGAAACTGCTCGCGGTCCGCGATGCCCCGACCCTTCGATGGCACTTCGCCGGAGCCCTTCGCGACGGACACGTCCGGGTTTTGACCGCCTCCCGTACTGGCTTGCTTCGCGCCTATTGCATCTTGAAGCGGCAAGACCACCCGCCCTCGGGCCTGGTCCGCATGCGGCTGGTGGATTACCAAAGTCTCGAATCCGATGTGGATATGCTCGCCGGCCTGCTTCCACACGCGCTTCGTCGCTGTGTTGCCGATCGAATCCACGTTCTGGAGCACGTTGGAGCCGACTTGCCGAAGATGCAACGCTTTGACTGCTTCGCGCCCTATCGCCGAAAGCTCGGCTCCTGGCCGTTCTTCTATCAGGCCGTAGCTCCCGCGCTCGACGCCGCACTTCGAACCCCCGAGGTCTGGGATCCTTCCGCGTTCGACGGCGATTCCAGCTTGTAACGAGTTCCCAGCCATCCCGATCATGAGAAGGCCCGGGCAGGATCGTTTCGACTCCACAGGGGCCGTCTCGTCAAACCTGGGGTCGGCGTGAGTAGTTCGTTCGGAAGATCGCCGTGACTTCGATGGCCAGGAGCGCGGCGAAGATGCAGGCAGCGATCACCATGGCGTAGTCCTTTCAACGAAGTCGGAAAACGTGCAATTTCATGAGTTTTCGGAAAACCCATTGATTTTCCGGGTGGCTCGGGGAATGAAAAAGCCCGGCTCCCCCCGAGGGAGCCGGGCACAGCCAGGGAGAACGACGCTTGCTCGTGATCGCTGGTGTATAAATCGTTGGCAGTCTTTGAGTTGAGTCATTTCTTGTCACCCGGAACCACTTAACGCAGAACATTAAGGCATCCCGCGTGCCATGACGAGAATCCGGTTGCAAGATTCCTTCGCGATTCTCCTAACTCTGGCTCGCGGCAATCTTTAACGAAAGTTGCTCACTTCGTTTCGCGCAAACTTATATCAGCTTTGATCGAAGATGATGCCCAAAATGGTATCAGTCCTGTTCAAAATTCATGCAACGGTAAGCGACGATTCAGTAAAAAGCAGCGTCGCTTTTGCTCAGGAGGGTGAGATAAGATGCGGTTTCACAACAAACGTGAGCCCTGACAGGGGCCGGAAAGTGTTTGCAGGGAACGGAGTGGGTCGCGTGACGAAGGTTTTCTTGCTTGGGCTTGATGGGACGACGTGGGACCTGCTGACGCCTCTTATGGCCGAGGGGCGATTGCCGAATCTGGCCAGGATCATGAGGCAAGGGGTTTCAGGGACGCTCCATTCCGTGTTCCCGCCGCTCAGCCCCGTGGCCTGGACCGGGGTCATGACGGGCAAGAACTCGGGGAAGCACGGTATCTTCGAGTTCCTCGAATATGCACATGACCCTCTCAAGGGTCGCGTGAATTCGTCGCGCGCCATCAAGACCGAACTCGTCTGGGAGGTCGCTGGCAGGCATGGTTTGAAAACGGTTGCGGGTGGGGTGCCGATGAGCTATCCCCCGCGATCGGCTCCCGGCTTTTACCTCGGTGACTTTCTAAGCCCCGCCAATGCGCCTGATTTCGCGAGCGACCCGGCGATCTTGGCGGAGCTTGAACAGGCAATCGGTCCATATCGACCGTGGAACACCTCCACCCACGACGGCGGTCGCGAGGCCCTCGCGCTCAACGAACTCCGCGAGTTCCTCGAACACCACCTCAACGCCGTCAAGTTCTTGATGAAGCGTTGTGAGTGGGATCTCTTTATGTTCGACTTGATGGCGACGGACCGCATCCAGCACGAGCTTTGGCATGTCTGGGATCAGTCACACCCCGCGCGTCTCGGCAGGGAGCAAGCCCTCGACGCCTTGATCCCCGGCTGTCACGACTTCTGGGCGGCCGTCGATCGCGGTGTTGGCGAGATTGAAGCGGCACTGCCTCCGGATACCGCCTTGATCTTGATGAGCGACCACGGGTTCGGGCCGATCGAGCATTATGTCAACTTCAACGTCTGGCTCCTCGATCGTGGTGATATCGCTCTGGAAGACTCGTTTTATGTGAAACAGAAGCGCTGGTGTTACGAGCGCGGTATCACGCCCGAGTGGTTTTATAACAAGATGGTCAAGCTCGGCCTGGCCGACCAGCGAGTGAGCCGGTTTCGAGGCAAACAAGACAACTGGGTCGATCGGATCGGCGAATCGGCATTCCTTTCGCGACGGCATATCGACTGGTCCAAAACGCGGGCCTATGCCCAGGGAAACTTCGGACAGATCTTCTTGAATCTCAAAGGACGCCAGCCCTTCGGTTGCGTGAAGCCGGAAGACGCGCGAAGCGTTCGCGAAGATCTAAAGGCGGCGCTCGAAGCCATCCCTCATCCTGAAACCGGGGCTCCGCTGGTGTCGAAAGTCTACCAGGCTGAGGAGCTTTACCACGGCCCCCATGCCCACCTCGCCCCCGACCTGACTGTGGTGCTCAACGACTGGCGATACCGGACGATCGGTATTCACGACTTCACGACGAACAAGCTCATCTCCCCCGCCTTCGGGCCGACCGGCGATCATCGGATGGAAGGGATCTTCATCGCGAGCGGCCCCGCGTTTCAAACCGGTTCGACCCTCTCCGCCGACGCCGACCTCCTCGACATCGCGCCGACGCTACTGCATATCCTGGGAGTACCCGTGCCGACCGACATGGACGGCCGGGTCTTGACGGAAGTTCTCGACCCCGCGCTGCTCTCGCAAGTTGAAGCCGAGCCCTCGACATTGTCGATGCCTTTGCCCGAGACGCAGCCGGTCGCGTACACCGAAGAAGAAGACGCCGCGATTCAGCAACGGTTGGCGGATCTGGGCTACCTTTGACCAACGTTCCAAGAACCGATCAATCGGCTCTCTGGAGTGCGTGGCGCTTGCTCCGGCATTCCGGGACGTTGAGGGACACGATCAAAAAGATCAATCAGGAGATCGGCATTCCCTGGAGGATCACCCTCGCCGGTTTATCATCCTCGGATTCTTCGATGCGGATCGAACGCTTCAAAAAGGCTTGAATCGTCTGGATATTCGTGCGGAGATGTTCGGTCACTTCCGAGACGCTGTAAATGCTCTCTCCCGGCGCGAGGGCCAGCGGGATCAAGAGCTGGTCGGCGGAGTGAGGATCGACCGCCGCGTTGGCTACCGCGTTGTGAGCGAGGAGTTCGTCGACGGCCTCATCGGCCACCGCATCGGCGGGCTTGCCTCGCTCTCCCAGGCCCAGGAACGTCGCGGGAGCCGGCAGCCCCTCGTACTCGACCGTTAGCCGGATCGCGGTTCCCGGTGAAGGGCCTTTCCACTCCGTCAATTCGATGGTGATCGGCGCATCGCCGACGATCCCGGCGTCGGCCAGCCGCTCCAAGGCACGGGCGCGGAGCCGTTCGGCAATCGAGGTCTTGAGGCCCGAGATACCCGCCTCGCCCGTGATTCGCACGATCCGGCCACGAGTGGTTAGCGTCAATGGCCGCAATTCCGCAGGCTCGATCCAGGCGTCAAGTCGGCCGCCGCCGCGCGGGTAAAAACCCGCTTTAGGCATCGCCAGAGCGACCGGGCACCCCATCGCCATCATGTAGGCGCGCCAGGTGGACGCCAGGAACGGGTAAGAGGGGGCTTTGGTGTTGAACGTCCCTCCCGAGAGCGTGACCCGCACGGCAGAAGCCGCGCGGAGGGCGATCGGCAGGTGAAGCGTCTGGAGGACCAGGGCGGTCGCGCCTGCGGTTCCAATGTCGATGTCAAGGTCGGCGGGAGTATAGGTTCCGGGCCGGAAGGTCAGGTCGCGCGAGCCGACTTCCGCTCCAGTCACCTCGGCATTCCCGAGCGCCGCGACGGCCTGTACAGCCGTGAGATGCTGGGGACGTAGGCCCGGCTTTTGACGGTTGTCCCGGATTTTAACGATCCGAAACGCGGTTCCCGTCAAGAGCGAGAGGGTCAACGCAGACCGGAGAATCTGTCCCCCCCCTTCGCCTTCCGAGCCGTCGAGCGTGACGAGTCGAGGTGTGCGGTTCGGGGAGGTCGCCGACACGTTGTAAGTCCTTTGATGTATCGATGTTACGCTCGCGAATACCTGTCCTGGCAAGTGCGGTCCCTGGTGGGTCTCGAAGGGCTCGGAATGGCCTGCGTGAGTCCGCCATTGTTTGGTGGTCGATCGCGATTGCCAATCCATTGGTGCTAGACTCCGTTCCATGGACCCGGGTTCAGGGTGATGATTCAGGGACGACACTCGTCTTGTCATCCTTGCCGAGAATGGCCGCCGCCGCGCGACTTGCCAGTGGAAGCTCGGGAGGCTCGACGGGTTTCAAATGGGCGGGTGGCTTGGGCTGGCTTCCCGGCTCTCCCAGATTCGAGCGGGTGGCCCAGATGACCAGCACCTTCTGGACGAGCCGATCGCTGTTTTCCTCGGGATGGGTGAACATGAAGCTCCCGAGGCTCCCCTTCCGCTCGGTGATACATCCCAACACGGCCACCTGTCCGGGCTCAAGAACAAGCGTCGCCGCGAGGTCGCGAAGGGTCTCTTCCTGCTGTCCGTCCTTGAATTGAAACTCCATCGGCGTGGTGGCGTTAACACCGGAGCCGTCGAAGCGTCGGGAGATCGGTCCGTGACGGATTTCAGGAGTGAACCGCAGTGAAACCCCGGTTGAGCCGTCTTGCGAGGCGGTCACCCGAAACCAGCCGCAGGCGTCTTTGTAGTCTTTTCCAAAGGCCCGGCCTTCGCGATTCAAGAGCAGGCTGGCGGTTGGTCGCGATTCTCCCAGGGCGATCATGGTGTTCGAGCCATCGGGCAGGATGAATTCGGAGGGGTCGACTTTCTTGGGCGGGGGGGCGTTCATGGCGGCTTCGAGTGCGGGGGGGATGCCTCCGGTGATGATGCCGACACGCAGACCGTTGGCCTCAATGGCGCGTCGCGCTTCGGGACCGATCGCCTGCTCGTCGGCCGAGTCCCAGAGCCCGGAATTGATCGAGGGGTCGCTCAATGGCTGGGGAATGATCGCCACGGTGAGCTTGCACATCTTCGGCTGGATTAACCGCCCGCTGGCGGGTTGCTGATCGCCTGAATAGACCGCCCTCCCGACCTTATTCAACTCGCGCTTCAGCGAGCAGCCCGCGACGGCCGCGATGGCCAGGGCGATTGCCAAAGATTTGGACTTCATGGGCGGAATCCTTTCCGCGACACCGCGAGAGTCGGGTGCGAATCATCCTTGCCGGGCGAGGAAAAAAGTGCCCGGAGTGGGAGTCTAGCGCCGCGGGGTGGGGACGTCAACCGCAATCCGTACGTGACGCGGGCCGTGCCAATCGACGGGTTGCCGTGGTCGGTACTCCGCCCCCGGAGCATCACCGTTGGGCTGGGCCTGCGGATTCCGGGGGCGGAGTACCGACCCCGGCCACCCAGCAAGGCTCGATGAATCCTCAGAATCAAAAACGACTCCCGCACAAAACGGAACAACGGGTTCGTTCGGCGCTGGCGAATTGTCGGTCGTCCGCGCGTTCCTTCATTTTGAATTCAGACGACCCGAGGGCGTCGGGTTCGTTTCGGGATTCGACCGGTCCCGACCCTGAAATCCGCAGGTGGGTTCGTTCGGGGAAGGTTTTGAGAGACCCTTGGGGCTGTTCCACTTGGCCCAGACCCCCTGGCCGATGTCGTTCGGTTCGTTTGGGGCCTGGCGTCGCGGCGTTTTGCCCGCACAGATTGCCATTGGGTTCGATTTGGAAAATCGCGTCATCGCTTCTGAGGTTCGCTAAGCCTGCGCGAAGGCGGAGACGATGTCTTTGGCGTGCGAATTGTCAAAGAGCATTGTGGGGGACACCACGAGCCTCTATTCCCGAGTCGCGCCTTGTTTGGTTCACAACGTATCGCGCCGAGACGGCGACGGTTTGAGCCCCTGTTATCAAGCGCGGCCCCTCTTTGGATAGTATCGAGAAAGTCTCGGCCGTCGGCCTTTGAAAACCATTGTGAGGGTTGAGCGTCGGTGACGAAAAGGGCTCGGCATTCGAACGTGGTTGGGCCTTGGCCTGGAAAAGCGCTGCGTCCCGATCGTTTCCCGAACGATCCCTGACCGCATGCGTTTGTGGAGCGAGACCTTAATTCGCTCCGTCCCCTTTTTCCTGCCCTCAGGACGCGGGCCCACGAGAAGCGGATCGAGGGCTTCGTCGACAAAGAGCTGGCCCGTAGGCTGGAGAACGGGGAGAAGACGGTTTGCGAAGAGATTCCGTGTTTCAGTGGGCCGGACGACGGGGTGCCGTTTTAGGCCGTCCCGGCTTTCGCCGTCGCGGAGCTTCAGGGTCCCGTCCCTTCGGGACCGGCTTCGCCGCCTTCCGCATCGCTGACGCGGAGAAATGGCGTAACTGTTTTCGCAATATCCATTAACGTCAGGTTGAAGTCCCAGCGATGTTGCCGAAAAGCAACGCCTGCGGCACTTTTCTTTTCTGAGCGAGCGAGGGGCGCGGATCGGCGGTACTCCAAAAACCGGACAGGTGCTGTCCGGTTTCCTCAACCTTGGAGACCTCCCATGATCGTAGCCCGAGAAGTCCACAGTCACCGCCCGCTCTTCGTGCTGACGCACCGGCAGCTCCCCACTTACTGCCAGTTCTGCCGAGACCAGCTCGTCCGCAGGAGGATTAGGAGCAGGAAGACGGGCCTGTACACCCACTATTTCCAACACCGGCACAACCCGAACTGCATCGGGGTCAATCAGCCGAGGCTCCTCGGCTTCCGGACGACGATTCTGTGAGTAGCTGATCGTCCGGTCGCAGCCCCATGGACGGGGCTGTGATCAGGATGCCTTCAGCTTGCGGCCGGCCGTCTCGACCGGCGGTTTGGGACGGGATACGATCGGGGTATGGAGGGGATCATGGTTCAATTCCGGCTCCGAAGCCTCATCATCGCCGTCGTGATCGTCGCTCTCTTGCTCGCCCTCGGCATCCAGACCGTCCGGGTTCAACAGCTCCAGGCTCGGGAGCAGCGGGCTGTAGCGGAGGCGGTGCGTGCCCGAGCGGAGGCCGAACTGGCGGCACGGAAGGCTCAGGCCAGCACGGCGACCAAGCCATGAAGGCGATGGCCGGAGCAACCGCGACGATCCGGGGAGGTCCGATGCGGTTCTCGATCCTTGGGCTGATTCGCGGCGGGCTACTGGGGACGGTCGCCGGTGGACTCGGCTCGGCGTTCGGAACGTGCCTCTTCATCGCGGGTGTCTGGACCTTGGGATGGCCCAGAGGCTGGGAGGCGGCGACGATCCTTGCCGCGAGCATCTTCCCGGCCCTCGGTGGATTCATCGGTGGCACCACGGCGGGGGCATGCGGCCGGATCGGGTTCCTCAGGCCAGCGATCGGCGGGGCCCTCGGAGCCTGGCTGCAAGGCGGCGCGGCGGGCTTGCTCATGGCACTCGCGCCGGATCACGACTTGATCGGCTATGCGACCCCGCTGGTTTACGCGATCCTGCTCCTCGCGGGGGCCACACCCGTTCTGGTAGGGGCATGGCTGGGCAAGCGCCCTGGCAGGGGCGGAAAAAACAAAGGGGGACATAGCGGAATACCACGAAGTTAAGCCGCAACCTTCTTGTCGGTCAATTGTTTACGTAGGACGGCTCTCGGCATTTTCATCAAAGGATATTGCTTCGGGCGGCGCTTCCTGACGCGGCTCTTCCGCGAAGGGTTGATCAGAATCACCGACAGGTCCTCGTCGCCTTCGGCGCCCACCAACCAACGCACAGCGTCCGTCACGCCCTGCGCCTTCGCCGACTCGCACACCACCAAACGCACCAGGTTGTACACCAGCGAGAACACCGCCAACTCCTTCAGCACACCATCCACGGTCTTGCACTTCAACACGTCCATTTTCAACGTGATCTTCAAATCTCTCAAATAAACTTCTACCTGCCAACGCCGGAAGGACAGGTCCGCCAGCGCCTCCGCCGGGTAAACCGACGCCTCCAAGAGCGTCGTCACCAGCGTCACCTCGCCCACTCGATATCCAGGCGTATGCACCTTGTAGCGCAGCTCGCGCACCGTGATCTCCTCCAGAAGCAATGCGTACTCCTCCTTAAACATCCACGTCGGCTTAATTTTCGGCTTGTACCAACTGACCACTTGATCCGAATCACCCTGCGACCGCACCCATCGCGAGTGCGGTCGGATCGTCGCCTCACGCGGCCGCTCGGGCGTGAAGTCGATGATCCGACGCTGGTGCGCGCGGAACACCCCGTGCAGCTTGTGTTTAAGGAGAATAGCGATGTGAGCGTATGAGCAAAAGCCACGATCCCCGAGCACGACGTCGCCGGCAAGCAGACCGGCGGTGGCAACCGCGCACCGCGACATCTCGTGCGACCGCAACGGTGCCGGCTCGACCCGCAGGAGCATGCCGGTGGCGAGGTCGAACAGTGCCAGGAACCTGGCGACCGGGAACCCGCAGCCCGGCTTCTGGTTCCCGGGTTGGCCGAATGCCCCTTGCTGCTCGGGGGTGTCGGGCATCGAGAAACTCGACCCGTCGAGGAGCCA
>JAYVYS010000421.1:0-2170 GCA_043784005.1 Isosphaeraceae bacterium | reverse complement strand
TAGGCCGTTTTCGTTCGCTTTAGTTACGAATCGAGCGGAATACTCATCAGAATCTAAGCCTCGGGAGGTTGGCCGGTTGAAGACCGGTTTTCATGCGGTCGGGCGAGCCAAACTGGATCATGACGATTTGTGTAAAGCGTCGCTCAAAATCTCCGACGAAATTTTGCCGTCGCGGGTATGATACCGGTCCCGCTTTGGTCGGTCCACCCAAAGGCTTGACGGGTTAATCCTGTCGGTCGGGTCCCGCCCCTTGTCCTTCCCCATTGACTTGTGTCTTCGAGAGGTCTTCCACGGATCATGAGAGCCGGTATCGTCGGTCTGCCGAACGTGGGCAAGAGCACCCTGTTCAACGCCCTCACAAGCTCGAAAGCCGCTCAGAGCGCGAATTATCCCTTTTGTACTATCGAGCCCAACGAAGGGGTCGTCAGTGTCCCCGACGACCGACTCGCGAGGATTAGCAAGTACATCGTCCCCAAGAAGCTCATCCCGACGGCCCTCCGCCTGGTCGACATCGCCGGGATCGTCAAAGGGGCGAGCGAGGGCGAAGGGCTTGGCAATAAATTTCTGAGCCATATCCGCGAGGTCGACGCCATTCTTCAGGTGGTCCGATGCTTTGAGGATGACGATGTCGTCCACGTCTCCGGGAAGGTCGATCCTGTCTCGGATATCGAGACGATCGAAATCGAGCTGATGCTTGCCGACTTGCAGACGCTGGAGAATGCTTACCCGAAGGCCGAACGCACGGCCAAAGGGGGAGATAAAGAAGCGAAGCTCCGCGCCGAGGCGATCCGCGCGTGTCTGGATCACCTCAAGACCGACGAGCCGCTCCGAAAGCTGGCGCTCGACGCCCAACAGGCCGAGGCGATCTCAAGCTTTGGACTCTTGACGGCGAAACCCATTCTGTATGTGGCGAATGTCGATGAAAGCGACCTGGCCGGCGAAGGGCCTCTGGTCCAGGCCGTGCGTACGTTCGCCGCGAAAGTGGGGGCCTCGGTCGTCCCTATCTGTGCCAAGCTCGAAGCGGAGATCGCCGAACTTGACGAGTCCGACCGGGAGGAGATGCTCGCTTCCTCCGGACTTAAAGAGGCAGCGCTCCCCGCGCTCTCCCGCGAGGCCTACCGGGTGCTCGGGCTCCAGAGCTACTTCACCGCCGGTGAGAAAGAGGTCAGGGCGTGGACTATCCCTGTCGGGGCGACCGCTCCGCAGGCGGCCGGCGTGATCCACACCGATTTTGAAAAGGGGTTTATCCGGGCCGAGGTCTACTCGCTCGCAGACCTGGAGACGCACCGAGGGGAGAAAGAGATCCGGGCTGCGGGAAAGCTTCGGGTCGAGGGCAAAAGCTACGTCGTGAATGACGGTGACATCTGCCACTTCCTGTTCAACTAGAGCACATAGGTGGGTCGAGTCTTCGAGGCCCTCCAGGGTCCAATACGTGGTGGGACTCGAAGACTCGATCTCATCCTACCGATTTACCATCCTTAGACTTCGCAATCCTCCTTTCGTCGTGAACCCGGCTCTTGGCGCGGTCTAGAGAAACCCTGAGAATCCAGCGTTCAACGCGGCCCCATTGCGACAGAGCGGTCGGGTTTCCCGTCCGTGGTGCCCGTCTTCATCCTGCCTTACAAGGCGAATCAACCATGATGGCGACCTGGATCGAGACGGCGGCGAAAGGGCGACTTGGAGGACCGGTCCGGGCGGGGATGTGGTCGGCGGTGGTCCTTGGCACCTATCCGATCGAGACGAATCAAGAAGTCTGGCTTGACGTCTCCGCCGATGAGGTCGCGCTCGGCCAGCTTCCCGCATACTGGATAGAGAACAAAGGGGTCAATAGCCTCTGGCACGTGCCGATTCCTCCACAGTCGGTGGGTGCCCGGCTGCACTATCGGTCGGTCTCTCGACGCGAGGGATCAGCGACGGTTTTCAGCAGCTTCCAAGACACGATCGTGCGGCCGAATTTGCCGGACCGCGCGGAATCGGGTGAGATCATCGCGGTCAACCCGGAGGGAATCGTGGGCAACCGGGCGATGACCGCGCGGCTCGGTCCGCGAGGGTCCACCTACGACATTTACTATCCCACAGTCGGTCTTCACACCGATGTCCGCCCCGCCGAGGGGGACGTGCCGCAAAGCCGTTCCAATTTTCGGGCGATCGTGGCGGGCCTCGCGGTGGG
>JAYVYS010000420.1:0-2366 GCA_043784005.1 Isosphaeraceae bacterium | reverse complement strand
GCCGAGTGGCTGCCGGGGCGTCATGAAGTCGAGTCGCGGCTTGCCCTCCTGGAAATTTTGGGAGTACCAGCCGACGGCCCCGCTCGCGTCGCCGTGCATGCCAACGACGCAGACCGCATTGAGGTCGCCAGGCGCTTGCAAACGGCCTGGTCCGACTTGATTCCGGAACCCTGTCAACTTCAGACAAACGCCCGAAGTGTCGCTGCGCGATCTCATTCTTCGACGACGAGGACCGCCACCGAGTCGGCGCGACTCAAAGAGGTTCGGACTCGGAGGGAAGGCTGGGATGAGCCGGATTGGCTTCACGCCGGGCGATTCGGCGAAGCCGCCCCGATTCTCGCGGCGCACCTCGGAGCCGGAACCGCCGCCAAACGCTGGCCCATCACGCACTGGAAAACACTCATCGACCGATTTTTATCGGAAGGTTGGCGCGTGGTGGTCGTCGGAGGTGCCGACGATTCCGATGCCGCCGCGACGTTGTGCCCCAACGAGAGCCTGGTGGACTGGACAGGGCGGCTCTCCGTTTCGCAAACCGCCGCGCTCCTGGAGCGCGCCGACCTTTTCATCGGCGCGGATTCCGGCCCCTCGCACATCGCGGCATCGGCGGGTATTCCCTCAGTGATCTTGTTCAGCGGCACGAACAAGGTCGATCAGTGGCGGCCCTGGTCGAGGCGCTCACTGGTCTTGAGAAACCCTGTCTCATGCAGCCCTTGCCATCAAAAAGTCTGCCCGCTGGCCGACCATCCGTGCATGACGGGCCTGGAACCCGAGAGGGTCCATCGCGCCGCGAAACGATGGTGGGCCAGGCTCCATCGCGAGGAATCGCCTCATGCCTCCTTCTGAACCGAGGTGGAAAACGATCGACTGGCGAGGCTGGCTCGCGCTGGCGTGGGTCGTCTATTTCGGATTTCTTTACGGCAAGATGGTGGTGGAGAGGAGAGGGGAAAAGTTCCGCGCGGTGATGTCCGCGAGGCCATAAAGCGACACGCTTCACTTCATGGGCTTCTCTATCGTAAACCCGTCCCGCTCTCCCCCTTCCGCATCAAAACATCGATAAATCAAGCGATTCTCTCGGGCTTTGAAATCGATGGTCTGATACGTCGAGACCTGCGTGAATCCCACTTCCGTCGTCTCGGCGGCACGCTGGTCGTAAAATTTATCACCGGAGACCGATACGACATACACCGTGCCCTCGGTCGTCGAAACCCGGTGGTTTCCTCGCAATGGGTAGGTGCGCAAGTAGGCGTGGTCGTGGCCTTGGAGGACGAGATCCACGTGATGCCTGTCGAAGACCGGTGTCCACGCGGCACGCAACGCGGGGCTCTCGCGCGAAGGGTGCGAGGCATAGAGCGGGTGATGAAACATCACCAACTTCCAGCGCTTCCGGGTTTTGGATAACCGCCCGTCAAGCCATTCCGCCTGTTTTCGGGCTTGAAGCGGATCAGTCACGGCCGCCGTGCTGTCGAGCACCGCGACAAAGGCGTCGCCGATCTCGAAGCTGTAAACGAGATCGTTATCAATCCCGATCGGGCCGTTCTCGGGGAGTGCGAAGGTCTTTCGATAGAGCCAGGGGCCGCGATCGAGATACTCGTGATTGCCGACGGCCGGCATCAGGGGTAGTCGATCAAATACGCGCCGGGCGCGCAGAAAGAAATGGTCCCAGTTCGTTCGCTCATTGCCGCGATCCACGAGGTCACCGGCGATCAAGAGCGCCGCGGCGTCGGGCCGGCGTCGATAGGCTTTTTCGAGCAGCTTTCCCCAACCCTCAAGTCCACATTGCGGGTCACCCATGTAGAGCAAACAGAAATCCGAAGGACCACAAGGAGGTGTGTGGATCGGGTTCCATGACTCCTCGGAAGAACCGATCGCGTACTCATACGATGTGTTCAACTCCAGCCCCTCCACCCGCGCGGTATGTCGCAAGACGACCGGATCGTTCAAAAGGTCGGGAATCGCGATCGGTTCCGAATCGCTCTCGACAGAGCGGATGTCCGTGTCGCCTTGCTTGCGGAGCTGAAGGGGAGAACGCGCGACCTCCGGCGACGTCCGCCAGGAAACCGTGAGCGAGGTCGGCGCATCGTTCCCGAACGAGACGACAATTTGATCGGCGTCTCGCGATGCGACCTCGTGAGTCTTCCAGACCCGTCCGCGCGCCAACATCGTGGCATGGCGCTCATCATGTGGCTTCCGGATCAACGTGGACGTTTCAAGACGATCCGGCAACGCGGCCAGGCCACGGCCCGTGCCGCGTTCGAGGGGGACATGAGCCGCGGCCTTGACCTTGTCCCAGCCGGCAGGATCGGCCAAGTGTACCTCGACGGTTCTACTCGCGCGTCCCTTCACGAAGACGGCATAATGGGCGGGCG
>JAYVYS010000419.1:0-2011 GCA_043784005.1 Isosphaeraceae bacterium | reverse complement strand
TCATGACCATGACCACCGAGGTTAGAACGGGCAGAAAACCGTGCCACGAGGTGAACATGCTCAGACTCCGAGGGACCTTGACGGCTTGCGAGATCGACTTCATGGTACTCGTCCGCGGACGGCGGATGTTGCTCAAAATCCTGGATTGTCGTGGCGACCACGATTTTTCAACGGATCGATACTCTTCATTCGGAACCGCTGTATCAGTGAACTCGGCATCTGATCCATGATACTGACCACAAGACATGCGGTGGCCATTCCGAAGGGTCATAAGACGGAGAACGAACATCGAGAAACTTCAAAATACGACAAGTGTGTTCGTGGTACTGAATCCGAACTCGGGCCGCTGCTCCGGCGAAGAGGCGCGATTGCTCCTGGAAAAACACTTGTCCGGTGTTTGCCAGATTCACGAACTTTCTTCGGAAAGTTCACTTGCGGAGTGTATTCGAGAGGCGATTTCGGAGGGAGCCGAACGGATTGTCGCGGTGGGAGGCGATGGCACCGTCTCGGCAGTGGGCGACATCTTGGCGAATCTGGGAACAAATGTGCCGCTCGGAATCCTCCCTCTCGGAACCGCGAATGTCCTGGCAGGCGAGCTTGGAATTCCCTCGGACATGGAAGAAGCCTGTCGACTCCTCACGGGACCTCATGATCTTGTCAAGATCGATGCCATGCGCATACGCGACAGGCACTATCTCACTCAAGTTGGCGTTGGCCTTGATGCGTTGATGATCCGTGACACGACCACCGAGGATAAAAAGCGGTTCGGTCGGCTTGCCTACATCTGGACGGCCTTCTCGAGTCTGGCAGGATTTCAGCCACGTCGGTTTACTTTGACCTTGGACGGAACGCCGATCAAACTGAAAGCCTCTCAGGTGCTCGTGGCGAACAGCGGCACGCTCGGGCAGAAGCCATTTCGATGGGGTCTCGATATCCGGCCCGACGATGGCGTGCTGGACGTCTGCGTGATCCGAGCGAGGAATCTGTTTGATATCCTCAGCCTTGGCTGGCATGTGGTCCGGGGCCGCCACAAGCACGCCCGGAATGTCACATATCGAACGATCCGGCGAGAAGTGACAATCGCGTCAAAAGTGCCGGTCCCCGTTCAAGCCGATGGAGAGATTGTGGGAGAAACTCCGGTCACGGTGCGGGTTGCCGCGGGGGTCATAAACGTTTTGGTGCCGGTTGCGAATGCGTAGTCGATACCTTAGCGCAATCGGCGCGCGAAGAAACCCGGCGATTGTCGATTCGCCGGGTCTCGCCTGGATCGCGGATCGGAGCTCGCTCAGTAGGAGTCGGAACTGATGACCTCTCCCCCAGCGCGGGTGGACAGCTTCTGGTAAATGCCGACCTTGGCGCCCGGCACGATCGAGTACGTGTTGTCAGCATTGACGACAAGACTCGTGGGAACACCTGCGGCGCTGATCGGCCACGATTCGATCGAGTCCTTCAGGAATCGCACCGAACCGTCCATGAAGGCGAAGTTCGCTCCCCCGGGGTGGAAGCTACCAGCCGCGGAGATGTAGGCCGCGACGTAGCCGTTTAATCCATCGGCCCACGTGCTATCGGGACATTTCTTCTGGGGGTTAAAGGGAAACATCGTCGAAAACTGGGTGTCTCCGTAGCCGCCGTCACACCACCAATGCCAGTAAGTGGCTTCCAGGTCGGTGTCGGGACTGCTGGTTCCCGAGATGTCTGTGAGCTTTCCGTGAGCATGTTCGCCGTAAGCGATGGTGTTACTGGTGCCATCGGTGATCATCGAGTATCGCGTCGCACTGCGGATCGCGAAGAGCCCGTTCATGTTGGCCAGGCGGGTCGGGTTGGGCGCGGCGGGGTTGCCGTAGTTCATCGTGCCGTGAAACCAGGTGCCGGTGCAGGCCGCATAGCTGCTATAGGTGACAAAGAACGGGTGCCGTCCCGAGACGTAGTTGCCGTCGGGGATGTCTTTTTTGGTGTTGATCGAGCCATCGCTCGGGCACCAGAGCATGGAAAAGCCAAAGCCGAACGCGGT